>NZ_JAEQCE010000067.1:0-40967 GCF_020738665.1 Microcoleus sp. PH2017_08_TRC_O_A | reverse complement strand
TGACAGTTGACAGTTGACAGTTGACAGTTTGAGAGCGGCCTCTACCCTTAAGTCCGAGGATTGGAGTAATGAATAGTCTGATTTTAATTTCTCCCGATCGGGCGGGCTTTCAACCAATTCTTTCTGGTTAAATTGATTTACACTCACTTACTTACTTAACAAACAACGAACTCGACTAAATTAGTATTTTGAGAGGTTGACGGTATGCACAGCGCTTATATCAATCGGATTGGGAAATTTTTGCCGGGAGAAGCGATTAATAATCATGAGATGGAGGAGTATCTAGGCAAAATTGCCGATCGCCCTTCGAGAGTCAGACAGCGCATTCTCAACAGTAACGGGATTAAACAGCGCTATTACGCGATCGACAAACAGCAGCAAACACTCTATTCTAACAGCCAAATGGCAGCGTTTGCTGTCCGGGATGCGATCGCCCAGGCAAATTTGGAACCAGGGGCGATCGACTTACTCGCCTGCGCTACCACTTTACCAGACTTATTAGTACCAGGATTTGCCAGCACAGTACACGGGGAACTTTCCGAATTATCTCCCCTAGAAATAGTTTCAACTCAAGGAGTTTGCTGTGCGGGAGTTACCGCCTTAAATTACGCCACATCTCAACTCGAACTCGGCAAAAAACAAACAGCAATCGCCGTAGCCTCGGAATTTCCCTCGCGCCTGTTCAAAAACAGCAAATTTGAAGTAGAAACATCAGTCCAAGCCGGAAAACCCCTACCTTTCGATACAGAATTTCTGCGTTGGATGCTATCCGACGGCGCCGGAGCATTTTTGCTCCAAAACCATCCGAATGCCTCAGGAATTAGCTTAAAAATAGAATGGATTGAATTGATTTCTCACGCCAACGCTTATCCAGTTTGTATGTATTCAGGATTAGCAAACGAAACATCAACCAAAAGCTGGTTAGATTATTCATCCTACCTCGATGCAGCCACAGCCGGAGCCTTTGACTTGCGGCAAAATATTCGCTTGCTAGACAATGTAATGAAATTAGGCGTTGAAGGTTGGCTGGGCTTGATTAAATCAGGGAGAGTTTGTCCGCAGGAAATTGACTGGCTGCTGTGCCACTATTCGTCTCACTTTTTCCGGGGACAAATTGTCGAACTTTTGGAACAAGCAGGCTGCATGATTCCCGAAGAAAAATGGTTTACTAACTTGTACTCGCGGGGAAATACAGGCTGTGCAGCGATTTATTTAATGTTAGAGGAATTGTTCAACTCTGGCAAGTTGCAGTCTGGACAAAAAATCTTTTGTTTTGTTCCGGAAAGCGGTCGCTTTACAACGGCATACATGATGTTAACTGTTGTGGAAAACACTAATAAATCTATGACTTCTCAAAGTTTTCAATCCCTTGATGTTCCCGAAGCTTCGCCTCTCGAAAGTGTTAAACCGGAAATGTTTTACTCTCCGCAAGCTTATTTGTTGCGGGAGTTAGCCTGGATTTGGCTGAGATTCGATCGCGAAATTCGTTCCGTTCCCATTGTCCGCAAATTGTACCGGGGAGAGTTTACAATAGAAGACTATCAAGCTTTGCTGTGCAATCTCCGCCCGCAAGTTGTCGAGGGAGCGCGCTGGATTGCTCGGGCTGCTTCTAACATGACTGACTTTCGTTTGCGATCGACTTTTATAGGACACGCCCAAGACGAACACCGCGACTATCAAATGCTCGAACGGAATTATGTTTCTGTCGGAGGCGAGTTGTCAAAAATTGTGGAATATGATAAGAATATTGGCAGCGAAGCACTGTCAGCTTTTATCTTCCACCAAGCATCGCGGGAAAATCCGGTTGATTTAATTGGCAGTATGTTTATCATCGAAGGATTGGGAAATCGGTTGGCGGGAAAGTGGGCAAAAGAAATCAAAGAAACTCTCGGTTTGCAAGACGAACAAGTATCATTTTTAGCTTATCACGGAGCTAATGACGAGTCGCATCTAGCGAAATTAGAAAATTTGATTAATGCCGAATGGATGACGGATGATATCGCCCGCCGCATTGTCAAAACCGCCCGCGTTACTGCTCGTTTATATTTGCTGCAATTGGAGGAAATCCGCTAATGCAAAAGCTGCAAAAACAAGATATCGAAAGTCTCCCCGATGAGCGGCAAATCCCCTATGCGACGAAACCGTACAACCGCCGAGATCCGAATGTTTGGGATGTCCTGTTTTGCGATCGGTCAATTCCCGTCGATTTAGTTGCAAAAGCATATATGATGCGGGATTTGCAAAACTGGACTCGCAATTATTTGCTCATCCCGATCAAAATAATTGCTAACTTGTTGCTAGCGGTAATTATGATCGCAAAGCGTTTGTTGCCCTTTCAATTTCGCGCTTACACTTTAATGCACAAATCGGCTGCATTTTTCCTAAATAACTTTGTCTCGCCCGAAGCTTGTTATTTAATTGTGCGGCACATCAGCATCGGTTCCAACATTATCAACTTCTTAATTGACAACGGCCCGGACACCGAGATTGAAAAGTCAAAACTTTATCCGCGTACAGTTAGCGATTTAGCAGAAAATGCCTTTCTCGAACACGATTTAATTTTGTATAACTTTGTCTGGGATTACAACCAGGCAATGCTGACAAATCCCAACTGGTTGCAGCTTGTCCAAAAACGCGGAATTAATTATGATAGCATTCAACCTGTAACAGTTGCAATAGATTTTGAAAGGCCGAGGTGGCTGAGGATTTTGGATTTAGAATCTGCGATCGAATTGTTTAAAGTATTTTATTCTCTCTGTTTGACTAGCGACGAATTTGCGCGAGCAGTAATGTCGCTTCAGTTAGATGAAAACTTCGGAGTGTACGTCAGCGAGATTACCGGAAATCATGACTGGAATCATGTAATTGTCAACCGCCATCCGCTAGCACCAAACAGTCCGTTTAATGCAGCACGAGACTTGTTTTTGCACGGAATAATTTCGGAATATCTCTATCGGTATTTAGAACTACAAAAAGAGATGAGCATTGCTGAAAATTAGGGTGCATCAGCTCTCGAATAAAAACACTCAAATAGGTTCGTAGTGAGGACTTAAGTCCGCATAATTTCAAGAGAACTAAATTCCTCACTACAAAAAATTTTACTAAGGATAATTGAGTGATATGATATGATACCATTTAGAAAAAATGTGGCAACTATAAAATTGTTGGGCGGAGTGAAACGGAGGGTTGTTTAGTTTACCCAATGTGTAAGGTGCGTCGCCCCACCGATTTTTACTCTTTTTTAGAGATTGTGGATGAATCCACACCCTGCATATACTCTTGCATTAATTTGGCAAATTGGTATAATTTGATTTCCTGAATCCTCGAAAACCTCTAAGCTGAGCCACCCAACAAGTTGCCAAACATTCTTGATTTCAAGATAAAATCAATAAAAAATCTCAAGCCAGTGCTAGCTGTGGTTGTTCTGCTAATTTCGACAAATCATGATAGATCACAATCCACTTACCTGTAATCGGATCGCGGTAAGTAATAAATGGATTAGATTTTAAAGGTTTATTGCAAGGTTTAGCTGCCATTTCTACACACTCCAAATAAATCGTATTGAATAATTCTACAACGCCATACTTTTAATGATCGCCTGTTTTGCAGAATATCCGGGTGATTGTTGCCTCAACAACAGGTGATATTTCAGGCATTTTATGGTGACAGATAGCACTATGTAGTGTGATTGAAAAATTCATTTATAGTGAGCGATATCACAAAAAAACTCCGAAAAACAATTCTGCCTCGTGCCTTTTATCGTCTATCTTCAAAAGGCCGACTATTTTCCGCAAAAATCTGATATTATTAAGTAAGGTAAAGACGTTTATCAGAGATCTCCTCACAAACTTATGGCGCTATTTGGATTTGGCAAAAAGTCGAGTCTGCCGTCTCCCCAAGACGCATTGCCGGGACGGGCAGAGTTGATGCCGATACCGGCAACTCACTTTGTTAATGGCAATCCCCTCAAGCCTCCGTTTCCAAACGGCATGGAAACTGCGATGTTTGGCCTGGGCTGTTTTTGGGGCGCGGAACGCAAATTTTGGCAGGAAAAAGGTGTTTTTTCGACTGCGGTTGGCTACGCTGCGGGGATTACTCCGAATCCTACTTACAATGAAGTTTGCAGCGGGATGACGGGACATAATGAAGTTGTTTTGGTTGTGTTCGATCCGAAAGTAATTAGTTACGAAACGCTGCTAAAGGTTTTTTGGGAAAGCCACAATCCGACTCAGGGAATGCGGCAGGGTAATGATTCGGGTACTCAATATCGATCGGGCATTTACACGTATTCAGCCAGCCACAAGCAGCTAGCTGAGGCTTCGCGTGATGCTTACCAGACAGCTTTGACGCCTGCTGGTTACGGTAAGATTACGACTGAAATTATTGATGCTCCTGAGTTTTATTACGCGGAAAGCTATCACCAGCAGTATCTTGCTAAAAACCCGAACGGTTATTGCGGTTTGGGCGGTACTAAGGTTTGTTTGCCGGCGATGTCTCAGGCTTGAGGTTTTATCCCGATTGATGGGGACACAATCATGTTCGTTGGTGTCAATTTAAGATAAGACGTAGTGCAGATTTGCTGTCTGACGATTAAGGCCTGATCCCCCCTAGCCCCCCTTAAGAAGGGGGGGACAGGAAGTTATCAAAGTCCCCCTTATTAAGGGGGATTTAGGGGGATCTTGCCTCAGATAAAAGCGAGATTTCTCAGGCTTCAGACTTGATTTGACACTAATGAACACTGCTGTGTCGCTACAACATAGGGCTATAATTTCGCCAAAAACAGCGGAATATGTTAATAATTGAAAATAGGTAAGAAATGCTGACGGCTGTTGTAATTATCAATTTAATGATATCTGTGATCGGTTTTTATATAGCTGCGAGAGTGTGGAAAATCAGACGGACGATCGCGCGTTTTGAAGTTCGGATCGCAGCAATCGAGCGCTGTAGCAGCAATGTCCTCGCAAAATCGCCGAATTTCTTTGCAAAAAGGCAGCAAGGTGCTCACCAATTACGCCGGGATTATCAACAACTGGAATCGCAACTGCAACAGGTTCAGCAACTTTTGGGATTGCTGGGTTTGGGGCGGATGCTTTGGCTCAGGCGCGATTCCCTACGGGATAGCTTCGCTTCACGACCTTTGAGGTAAGGTATCCTAAAGTTGTATGGAGAGAAGTTATAAAAATGTCAAGTAAACGTTCGGGATTATTTATTGGCGGTCTGTTGGTGGGTTCGGCGATCGGGGCCGTGACTGGCTTGCTGATGGCACCGCGAACGGGCAAGGAGACGCGGCAGATATTGAAAAAATCGGCCGATGCTTTGCCGGAGTTGGCGGAGGATTTATCGACTAGCGTCCAATTGCAAGCCGATCGACTTTCGGAGACTGCACTGCGAAATTGGGACGAAACTTTGGTTAGACTCAAGGAGGCGATCGCCGCCGGTTTAGAAGCGACTCAGCGGGAACGTCAAACACTGTCGGAAACTGAAGTCGAAGTGACTCCCCCGTCGCGCCCTCCCGTCCGCTAACTCGACCACTTTCAGCCATTATTCATTGCTGTTTGGGACGGGCAAGATGCCCATCCCACAAGAATATTCAGCCTTCGGGACGGGCAAGATGCCCATCCCACAAGAATTTCATGACACATTGACTGTAAAATTAAATCCACAGCAGCCTATGAATTCCCAAACCCCAAATCCGAGATTCAAGTGAGCGATCCCTTATTTTGGCTAGGACTTTCGATTTTGCTAGTGGCGGTTAGCTTAACTGCTGTTTTAGTGACTCTGATACCTGCGGTGCAAGCATTGACGCGGGCGGCGCGCAGCGTGGAAAAGCTCGCTGACACGCTTTCGCGCGAGTTTCCGCCGACTTTGGAGGCGATTCGGTTGACGGGGCTGGAAATTAGCGAGTTGACGGATGATGTCAGCGATGGGGTGCAAAGTGCGGGGGAGGTTGTCAAGCAGGTCGATCGCAGTATTGGTAGCGCCAAAAAGCAAGCCCAAAACGTGCAGGTAACTACTCGCAGCGTGGTGACTGGGATTAAGGCTGCTTGGAAAACTTTAACTCGCAAGCCAGCAATTTCTGGGACAAATCGCCGATCTGATCGACTGTCGCAGAGTCAAAGAAGTGCGATTTCGCTGAGGGATTCGGGTTTGGATGACAGGTATTCTGGGAATTACGCTGCGGGTGCGAGTAATGGGGAATCGCCGCGGTTGAGGAATGGCGAGGGTTCTGGTTTGCCGGCGGATGCTGAAGATTTTGAGCAAGTGCGATCGGGCGATTCTTGATGTTTTGGATAGTAGATCAAAGAAGCCTCGGCGGTGCCTCGGCGGTTGAAACCGCGCGTAGATCAACGAAGCCTCGGCGGTTGAAACCGCGCGTAGATCAACGAAGCCTCGGCGGTTGAAACCGCGCGTAGATCGAGGAAGCCTCGGCGGTTGAAACCGCGGCTATACAAACGATGTCCGCCTCCGCGGACTAAGAGAAGAGAGGGTTGATTTGTGGGATTTGTTTGGGTTGTGCGATCGCACATCTAACCGTTTTTATCTAAGTCTTCTTTTTTTGGAGTTTCTGAAGTTGAAGGGAATGTTAACTGAATATTGATATCCATCGATATTGTACTTTGTTCAAGCCAACCTATATTAACTATTTTTACTAATGCTTCTGTCGGCAAAGAATTATTAACTTTAAATTGTGCTGACGACTGAACTTTAAATCCTCCTTCCTCTAGCCGATCGCAAACATTTCTCCAATTTCCCACTGGTTCGTTCGGTAAATCTGCCAGTTTTTTAACATATTGGTATAAAGTCTTACACAGATAAACCTCTGCACTTTTGGGAGTCTGAAACATTTTTTTAGCTATTTCGGCGGGACTGCAACCGGAAAGTAGTCCTCGGAGATAAAGCTTTTCAGTGTCTGTTAGTCCTCTGCGCGATCGGGGAGAGATTTGCCGTTTAGCTTCTGCGAAAGCTTCGTAAAGCCTTTCTAAGTCCCAGTTTTGGGCTGCTTCGGCAAATAAGTCTTCTTTTTGTGCCATTTTCAGATTTTATGATATTTAGCTAACGCTAGCATAACCAAAATTGCTAATGTTCGTTAGTTGACATTTAAATTTACAAAGTGTAATGTTACAGATATCAACTTCAGTTGAGTTCGTTGATGCGGTGTGACGCCGAGTAGGAATACTCAGATTCAACAATGGGCGCGATCGCTGCAACGAACCTCAAAGCTAATATCTGCGAACGTCAGACGGCGCTGGATAAAGTTTTGTAACAAAAAACCAGTATTTTGCATAAAACTTGGGGACTGAGCCTGATAGATAAATAGAGCTTGAGAAGTACCGCTACTGTTGCGGTTCGTCGGGGCTTAGGGTGCATTAGGGCGATCGTTTCAATTAATCTCAAAACTACTATCTCCGAACGTCAGACGGTGCTAGGTAAAGTTTTATAACAAAAAAGCAGTATTTTGCATAAAACTTGCGGACTCAGGCTGATAGCTATATGGAAGTTCACAAGAACCTAGGGCAGCTAAGAAAAATTAGGGAGGACAACCCTTTTAAACTCAGTTTGTGTCTTACTTTTGGGGCTATTGGTGGTAATAATTCCACAGATGGCTGACTGAGACAGGCTCTAGATGATCTGAAAAATCTATTAAACTTTAACCAAAATTCATGCAACTCAAACTTAAGTTAGAACAAACTGGTCAAAGTTGGACGCTGAAGCCAAACGGGAGAGAGTACGTTATTGGCAGTGGCTCAGACTGCGACATTCCTCTACCCAACGTTAATGTTGTGGACACCCGCCATCTGAAATTCAGTTTTAACCAATATACGAATACTTGGCACGTCTGCGACTTAGGTAGTAAAAATGGCACTTTCATTGACAGTCAGCCGATAACTGATTATTCCATCAAAGCTGAAACGCGAATTGCGATCGCTGGTGGAGTTTTATTGGTCGCAACACCTATAGATAACAGCGTGAATGTAACTCAACAACAGACATCACAACCAACTGTTAATCAGAGTAAACCAGTGTCAGCACAGACAATTCCAAGTCCGTCAATCTACTCTCCATCCATACCAATATCGCATCCTGCTACCGTACCGCCACAAAGTTCACAAAGAATTTCACAAGAGCCAGATCGAAAGTTAATTCGAGCCTATTTTGAATGCTTAAGAAAACGCAATAATGCGGCAGTAGTCCTGGAAAGCATTATCAAAAAAGTGGTAGACGACTTTATAGCATCTATCAAGGAAAAGCGATTGCCTCTAGATGGAATTTTGGTCTATGTTTTCATGATGTTAATAATTATTACACTTTTCATTAATACTTGGTACACATTTCTGCTAAGTATTATTGCAGTCATTTTATATAATTTCAAAACTCTGCGTCCCCCAGTATCAGACGAGCAAATTCAGAAATGGCTAGAATACGATCTGCAACAACTGATTGATATTGGTCAGCAGGAATTGAGAATTGTGGAAGGAAATGGGGAAGATATCGGAAATATAATTGACGGCAAACCGATACCGCTGTTCAGTGGAGTTAGTCAGAAACTAAGCGATTCTAATTTTATTAATTGGAAAGAACTAATAGATACTGTAGGCATAAGTGATTATTTTTGCGAACCCGGAATTGACAAAAATAATAAATATAGCATTTATGACTTTATTGCGATATTTCCGTGTAAAAACTTCATAGCATATTACAGATGTAAGTGGAATTTTATCAGAGGAACCTCATTAAGAGATGAAACTTGTGAGTACCTTTATGATAGTATTGTCTCTGTAAAAACGATCGAAATTTCTTCATCCAATGTTTCACATTTACCAAAAGTTAGTAAAGAGATATATGGAGAAGCAATTCTGATTACGACTACAGATAGCAAGGAAGTTATATTCCCTATAATTGATATTCGCATGATTTCGGAATCAAGTTCAAGATCTTATAATTCAACTGCCAGAGATGCAGCTCACAACATTCGCCAGCAGGTGAGACAAAGAAAACCTGGTTTTATCAGAACAGAATCAATGAGCGAACGACGCCAGAGTCTTTTTGATTAAATAAACTAACTTGGAGAATTACTAAAGATGTCTAATACTTTCAACCATGGCTATGCACTACTTATTGGTGTTGGTGAATGTGCTAACTATAAAAACTGGTCGCTTCCCGTTACTGTCAAAGACATTAATGCACTTAAATTTATCCTCACAGATCCCAATTTCTGCTCCTACCCAGACAATCAGCAACACATCCGTTTACTTCACAATACTAAAGCTACACGCGATCAAATTTTGGACGGTTTAGTCTGGTTGCAAGAACAAGCTGCGAAAGACTCAGAAGCCACTATTTTTGTGTATTTTTCCGGTCACGGCTTACTTCACGATACTGGTAAATACTATCTAATAACGCACGATGTCGAGCCTTTCGACATCCCAAATACTACGCTTTCGGCTGAAGATTTTAATAGTGCATTACGCCAAATTCAAGCTAAGCGACTGTTCGTTGTAATTGACAGTTGCCACGCACGGGGGATGGCAAGTGCTAAAAGTGAAGAAGCTGCAATGAAACTGCCATCTGGTTTTGTACAAACTGCACTGCCTAAAGAGATAACTGCCAACCTCAGTCAAGGTAAAGGACGAGCGGTTTTTACATCCTGCGATGGAGGGGAACAATCTTACATTCGTACCGATAATAAGATGAGTATCTACACTTACCATCTTATTGAAGCGCTGCAAGGTGCAGGGAATCAGCCTCATGATACCAATGTGTGTCTTTCTAATATTATGAATTATTTAGCGAAAGCTGTGCCGGAAAGCGCCCAGATTCAATGCAACGCTAAACAAACGCCTAATTTCGACATTTCTAGCGAGGACTTTACTGTTGCTGTTGCTATGTTACAAGGTGGCAAAGGTTTGCCGGTAGATGGATGGGAATCTGTGAAGGAAAAAACGGCTGAGAAGATGAATCAAATTATTCAAGCATCAGGCGATCGCAGTATAGCATCTGGTCGCGATGTTGTGGGCAATCAGGGAACGAACACAGGAAATATAGCTCTTGGAGGTGATATTCAAAACAATCATGGCGAAACTATTTATAATACTCAAGGTGGAAAAATGAACGTTGAAAATCGCAATGGGGACACTTACAACCAGCAGGATTCTACTAATTACAACAATCAAGGGGCAAACTTTCACAGTGAAGTCCAATTTGGCGATCGCATTTATCAGACCCCTGAAAAACCAAAAGCAGGTTTTGACAACCTTGTTAAAGGAATTTTTAACAAGTATCGATATTTAGAAAACCTGGAGCCTTATGACGCTGATGATGTCTGGAAAATGTTGCGATCAGCTTCTCCAGAAGAATTTGGGACTTTTGAATTAAAAGTGTTTAAGTTAGTCGTCAGTTACTGCTGTTATTATTGCAAACGCCGTCTTACACAATCAACAGAATATAAGCATTTTGGAGAAATTGACTATTATCAAAGAGCGAATGAATTATCGCGAGAAGGAAATTTAAGATGGAGCAGTCATCGGTTAAGTTCTATCATTAAAGCCACACAAATGGCTGAAATTATCAAAAGTATAGAGTTAAATAATTAGGAAGTATCTAAAGGAATAGTGGTTTATGCAAAATCAGAGCCAAGGAATACCTTATCGCATTGTGTTAAGCAATCGCCAGGGGCGAGGCTTTTCTGAGCCAGAAGTGACAGAATTTTTGCGACAAGTGCTGCCACAATTGGCACAGTTGCACGATCAGGGATTGGTACACGGCGCTATTTCTCTGGATACTTTCGTACAAGAGAAAGTGAGTTTAAAAGCGGTTTTAGTTCAGGCTAGTAGTTTTGTCATTTCTAGTTATGTGGCACCGGAGCAATTGCAGACAGGGCAAGTGAGTTTTGCCGGAGATATTTATGCTTTAGGAGTAACAATAATTGTGCTATTGACAGGGAAAAGTTCTGAAGTTTTGCGAAATTATGACGGGACTTGGAATTGGGAAGATCGCTGCACTATCAGCGACCAACTAGCAGCAGTTATCAACCGTATGATTGTAGGTAAATCGCCGAACAGCTTTGCTTTAGCTAATGAGGTTTTATCTGCCTTGAACTTTTCTCCAGCTCAATATGGCTATGCCGATACCATACAAGTGCTACCGGCAATTGACCAAAATCCAGCGGAGTTTTATGTACCTGCAACTGCGATTGAATTTGATAATCATGAGTCGCAAAAACCGCAACCAAAACTATTAGTTTGGCAGTGGATAGCGATTGGTGTGGGAGCAACTTTGTTCGCAGGTATAGCTGGGTTTGGGATTGCCAAAAAATTGAATTATCAATCTGAAGTATCAACTACTTCGGGGGTCACACCTCAATCTCAATCATCGCCCTTTGAATCATCTCCCGAATCGCGATCGCCTACATCTCTGACTTCAGTTAGCACCGAACGAGTTAGCTTTGCGATTGGCAGCACTGGAAGCACAGTTACAGGTAACATTTCGCCTGCTCAGATTAAGCGTTACTTAGTCAACAGCGGAGAAGGGCAACAGTTTAGTGTCCGAATTTTGCAAGGAAATGTGAATGTTGCTGTCATCGATCCATCGGGAATGACGCTGGGAACTGCAAGAAATAGTTCAACTTTTTGGCAAGGGCGACTGCCCCGCACGGGAGACTATATAGCAGAAATTACTTCCCAAAACAACTCAAATTATACCATTATCATTGAGATTTTAGCAGCCGTAACACCTCCAGCAAATTCTGATTCCACTGCATCTCGTCCAGTTAATTCATTTGATAGCGTCAGATTTCCCCAGAGTACGTGTGGCGATTCTCCGCCAACCTCTGCTAACGCTTATCCTCTTAATTTTTATCCGGTTTTTGTACCCTATAGTGAGGCGAATTTACAAACAGTTAAATCGCTATTTTGCGGTGACGCTTATCCAACTGTGAGAAAAACTTTAGGAATAGAAGCAATCCAAGTCGCATCTTTTACCAGCTTGGAAAGAGCAGAATCATTCAAACAATTTATGAACAACAAGGTGCGAGGTGCAGAGGTCGGAGAACCACGAAGAGTAGAATCAAGAGAATGATAAATAATTTGAGAATGCGATCGCCCTTTTCCCCCAAATAACCAAAAGGGCGATCGCCTTTCCCATGTCGAATCCCAAAGGGCGATCGCCCTTATTGTCCCAAAGGGCGATCGCGCTTATTGTCCGAAAGTGCGATCGGCATCTTTAAGTTAAGATATAAACTGAGAAATCACCCTCATAGTAATACGACAGGAATGTGCGATCGGAAATTCTCAAAATCTTTATCAGTAGTCAAAATGCTGTAGCCGCGACGATGAGCAACAGCACATAGCAGAAAATCAGTATTTGAACCCTGAACGCCGTTACTGCGACAGGTATTGAAAAACTCTGCGGCTAACTCAAAATCTTCAGTTGTTAAATCTAAATCAGGAAAAGCACGAAGATACTCTTGCAATCGAGTGAATTGTTCCTTGTAGCGCACCCCAGAAAGCACCTCCTGACGAATAGCCCCCAGTAAAACAACTCGTCCATCTGCAATCAAATCGCGTAGGACTTTAACGATCGCGATCGCATCATTTGTTGTGTTGCGCCGCAATGCCAGCGACCAAACGGAACTATCAACAAGAACATTCATGTTGTTTGTCGCTGTTCCTTGTAGTTATAATTTTCATCGTATTCAATAGTACCAAACAATTCTAATATTTTTAATTGTTTGCGACGTTGGATGTACTCGCGTAAAGCCGCTTCGATTAATGTAGTAGGTGTTGGATGGTTACTCAAATCAAGGGCTTCTTGAAGAAGAGTTTTGTCAATTTCGAGCGTAGTTACCATGTATTTTCCTCGTGCAAGTAGGGTATGACGCAATTGCCACCGAACAATGCTGTAATTTTAGTGTAGCACTGAAACTCCATCAATGGGCGACAGATACACGGGAGTGAATGACCCTAAAGATGAATCTTTAGCTTGCGTCACTCAGTTTGTCGGCATCTATGAAGACTCGTCAAAGTGCGATCGCCCTTATCGAACTTCTATTCCCCTCACATTCCTAAGCAACTGCAAGTTCATATTGCAGAACTAAAATTTCATCTGCCTTCAAAATAGCCATAGCATATTCAATCCCTTGACTATCAGCAAACTCCACTAAATACTGACATTCCCGAACCGTATCATACACTTCGACAATAGTTCCCACAAGTCCTACTGGCAAACTAGAAACAGATTCGTATTCCGGTTCCACTAGCGTTAATCGCGTATTTGAAACCGGCTTGAGAATCGCCACAGAATCCAAAAGTCTAAAGTTTTTTATCATGGTTTAAAAAAGCTGAAATCAAACGAGGGTTAGAATTAGTCAGAGTAATTTCCCAGATTGTCCGAAGCTCAATCCCCGCTGTATCGGGTACAGTCCAATCAACTTTAAACTGTTGCCCAAAATCAGTAGTATTTTCTTGGACAACTTCACCTTCAATGGCTGCTTTTTGAATAAGCTCTTGCAAAACTTCTGCATTATTAGCCGTGATTCCCAAAACCGATGCAAAGACTCTGGCTTTGTGTTTTCCGCGAGAATGCTCTGGATTTAAGCAGTAGCCGACTAGCTTTTGCAGAGAAACTTCAGCCCGATCGCCATTGGGTAGTTTCATTATAACTCCTGCTCACCCCCTAATTATTTTCAATTGGACAATCTCATAGGCGTTCTTTTGAGGAGTCACAATAATTCCAGAATGTTCCCGTCCTTCTGTCATATATTCTAGGTGTAATCGCTCAAAATCCACACGATTGTGAGTCAGCAAACATCGAACGACAGATGCAGCATAAGCCAATTGTTGGTTATCCAATTGACTCAACATTCCCTGTTCGCTCGTTGTCGTCACATCAAAACCTCTAGCCCGCAGCAAAGTCGCTACGAGCCTAGAAACATCTTCATCTGTATGAATAGTTGCAAATAGTTTCACGGTTTTTTCATGGCAGCTTTCACAGCAGGATGAATCAATTCTTCGGGAATTCGATTGCGCTCAATATAAGTATTTATTTCTTCCTGGTTATCCAAATAAAAGCTCAGTGCGTCAAAAATTTGAGCTAATTTCAGATGAGGTAAGTGCATCGGGATTTCTTCAGGAGTAATACCCAAACGCCACAATTCCACGATCGCACGAACGGAAGTTCTCGTTCCTGCGATAATTGGTTCCCCTTGCAAGATTCCAGGGTGACGTGCGACATAACGCGAAGCAGATTGTGTAGTCATGGGAGATTAACCGGACACATCGATCTTGATTATAACTTACGCTAAAACGCCATCTGGCTAGTTGTAGTTTAACATAACCTAATTTTCACCTTTCAAATGTTAAGCTTATTTAACTATAAAGCCGGGTTTCGCTGCTACTTTCAGTGAGGGAAAAGACATGAAAATTAGAGAATCAGTTGGTCAAAGTGTCTGGAATCATTCTGAGGGCTGGACTGGGATATCGAAGAAATTGGCGAAAAAGCAGGTTTTGATATTCAGTACAGATACACGGGAGTCAATGACCCGAAAGATGAATCTTTAGCTTGCGTAAGTCAGTTTGTTGGCATCTATGAAGACTTCTCAAAGCTCGATCGCGCGATGGAAGCTTTGATTGCAGCAGGCATCCCCAGTCATTTATTCAAAATACTTACTTCCAACGATGATATCGATTTGAAGCCAGTAACGCAATACCTCAAAGCAGTCTCATAATGTTTTGGGTGTAGCGTAATTGTTTCTTTTTCCCAAAGTACGATCGCCCTTTTTGTCCGAAAGTGCGATCGCTCTATAATTTCAGCATGGCAACAACTGTCAAATTCAACAGAGCGATCGGTATAATTAAAAAACCAACATCAAATATAGTCAATTAATGCCATGATTGCTAATTTACCCCTCAAACTGCCTCACTTACCCAACAGCTTGCCCAGCGAAGGTTCTGTCCACATTGAGTTGGTCAACGGACTCTTAATATTCAGCGCTTCTATTCAAACCCAGGAACGAATTAAAAATTTAACAGCTCAACAACAAGTATCAAATCTAACTTCCGAAGAACAAACAGAATTGGATGGATATCGAGAATTCATTAGCTATCTAAATTTGGTAAATGAAACCATGAAAAATACTTTTCTCTATCCTTTGCGTGGTACAGTCATTCATTATGATGAACCGTTTGAACCTGCGGTTTCGTTGGAAGATTGGGAAGTCTTACAATGATTGTACTAGATACTCATATATGGATTTGGTGGGTTGACGATAACACACGACTGACTCAGAAACATCGGGACTGGATACAACAATATCAATCTCAAGGTTTAGGAGTCAGCATCATTTCTTGTTGGGAGGTTTCTAAATTAGTAGAAATGGGAAGACTTACTTTGTCAGTTACAGTTGATGAGTGGTTAAAACAAGCTTTGGCTTATCCCGGAGTGCAGCTACTCGAACTCACCATTCCCATCATTGTTGAGTCAACTAAACTCACCGGTTTTCACCGCGATCCAGCAGATCAAATCATTGTGGCAACTGCGAGAATTTGCGCGTGTCCGTTACTAACTGCTGATGCAAAAATTCTGGCATATCCTAATGTACAGACTCTTCAGTGACAGGTAAAAAATGCCTTAAGACGAATCTTTAGCTTGCATTAGTCAGTTTGTCGGCATCTATGAGGACTGGTCAAAGTACGATCGCCCTTTCCTAATTTACCGCACGTTTGAGAATTTGACCGATAATTCCGTACCTGTCGCCAACCAATCCATCGAGTTCATGTTCAATATCTTCTAACCAGCCAAGCTTACTCGTCCACTTACCATTCGCTAATTGTCTAGCTGCATGAGTTGGAATACCGATCGAATTAACATATATCGCTATTTTCTGATATCCAATTTCTAATCCATCGCCTTTACAAATTTCATATCCCAGCGTTTGATAAGCCTGAATATACGCTTCTAGAGTCTCCTCTTGCGGCACACCGTCAGGCCAATAAAATTGCTCTTCAGGTATCGGTTGCCACCAACGATCGTCTTCCCCAGCAGCCCATGCAAAGCAGTTATATTCTTGAGATTTCGGACTGGTAACTTGATAATCCGTGCCAGACAAATTCGGCCACTTAAATTCAAATTCTGGTATTCTATACATTCTATTCAATCGCGTAGCCTTGATTTCTACCCCACTCTATCCAAGCTGAAGCCATCTGTTTTATCCTTCCCCTTTGTTCTGGTTTAATCGGATTTTCACCCGTAATTGCACCCAAAGCCGACAACCAGTAAACAGGATTTTTTTTCAATTCTGATAGCAACAGCGGTAGGATTTGAGTTCCCATACTAATAATTTCCTGATAGGCAGGATGCTGAGACATTTGGGCAGTTGAAGACAGTCCAGCAACATCTTCCTCCCAATCCGAGGCTAGTGCATAAAATTTCTCAACTATCTCAGGGGAGATTTCAGCATTTTTGTTGAGAATATTTTGAGCGGTATTTTGTGAAGAAACTTCTTCCTGTGCGAGTAAGTTTTCTATGCCTATTAAAACTAACTCTTCTATCGAGACATTTAAGTTGTTCGCGACTTGTTGTAATTTTAGTAGGCGTTCATCTGAAAGGGCGATCGCGATCGTGTTCATCTGACTTACAAACTAGCATGATGCCTTAAGTATAGCAAGTCAATTACTCACCTTTTATGCGATTTGACTATTGGTTGCTACAGTTTTGAAAAAAGGACGATCGCACTTATTGTCCGAAAGTGCGATCGCCCTTCAATACATTTTACTTCGTCCCACCGTATCCCGAAGCAACAATCATCGACCCAATACCCGAATCGCTGAAAATTTCTTGCAGCAAAGCGTGTTCCAGGCGACCATCAATAATATGAGCAGCCTTAACGCCCTGAGCTAAACTCCGCACGCAACAATTAACCTTCGGAATCATCCCCCCAGAAACAATCCCAGACTCAATTAACTGTCGAGCCTCTTGAATATCTAACTTCACAATCAAACTGTCTGGGTTGTGATAATCCTCCAAAATTCCCGCAGTATCAGTCATCAAAATTAACTTTTCTGCTCCCAAACCAGCCGCAATCTCTCCAGCCACCGTGTCAGCATTAATATTGTAAGATTGACCGTTTTCGTCCGCAGCCACACTCGACACCACCGGAATATATCCGCTGTTGACCAAAGATTCCAAAATCTGGATTTTTACGCCGCTGACTTCGCCCACAAACCCAATCCCCTCCCGGCCATCTGGACGAGCTTGAATCAGATTGCCATCAATGCCGCACAACCCTACTGCCTTGCCACCAGCTTGGTTAATTAACGAAACAATTTCCTTATTCACCTTCCCCACCAAAACCATCTCCACGACTTCCATCGTCGCGGCATCAGTCACCCTCAAACCATCCTTAAATTGCGGCTCAATGCCCAGCTTTTCCAGCCAAATATTAATTTCCGGGCCTCCACCGTGAACCACCACCGGACGCATCCCCACGCAGGATAGCAGCACAATATCTCGGATTACCTTTTCTTTGAGACGGCCATCCTTCATTGCCGCGCCGCCGTATTTGACCACAATCGTGCGGCCGGCAAACTGTTGAATGTAAGGCAGTGCTTCTGAAAGCACCTGAACCCGATTGGTTTCTACGTTCCGCGCAAAATCGCTGTGTTTGAGCATATGAGGACAAATGGCTAAAAACTTAAGTCTAAAGTTTAATGTCTCCAGCTATCATCAACAAACGCAAAAAGAATGAAGAAGTCATTAGTCAGCAGTCACCACACAGATTAATGTCCATGCACCATGCCCGATCGCCCGTTGGCGCAGCCCTCGAAGAGGATCCCGAATTTAAATAGGTTTTCTTAATAATCTAAGTTTAATCTTTCTATTCTAACTTATACAATTCTTGCTAAAGTAAATAAATGTATCGCTACCCAGATTTACTTAACCTTTTATGTTAACTGCTGTCACACCGGACTCCGAAAACCTTCAGTACAAGCTACCATCAGACGCTGACTCGTCCCCCCGGATGACCGTATTTTGCGATTTAGACGGGCCTATTGTCGATGTGTCCGATCGCTATTACACAACCTATCAACAGGGATTAAGCGACACTCAAGCAGCCTACGGGGTTCAGGGAATCAACCTCAAACTCCAAATTCTCAGCAAACAGCAGTTTTGGCAAATGAAGCAAAACCGAGTGCCCGATGCTGAAATAGCCAAAAGTTCCGGCTTGTCGGGAGAAGAAATTCACATTTTTCTCGGATGCGTGAGTCGGATTGTCAATCAGCCAGACTTGTTGCACTTAGATCGCATCCAGCCAGGAGTACAATGGGCGATCGCACTTCTGCATTCTCGCGGCGTGCGGCTGATTTTAGTCACCTTGCGGCCGAGAAATCAAGCCGTTCAACTATTGCAAAATTACGGTTTAGCCAGACTGTTTACCAGCATTCGCGGCACTCAGATGCCGGATGCTGCATATCACAACTATACAGCCTTAAAAACTGAATTGTTGGCTGAAGTTGCAGAAGAATTTGAGTCATCCCTGAACTCGGCTTGGATGATCGGAGATACCGAAGCAGATATCCTCGCCGGACAAGCATTGGGAATACCTACAATTGCCGTTACCTGCGGCATTCGCAGCCGCTATCAACTGCAAAAGCACCAGCCGAATTTCATTCTTAGCGACTTGATTATTGCCGTTCATCACTTATTAGGTTCAGCACCACAAGTGATAGTAGACTGACTACAGTCTTGGACGCATTCCGAATTTTATAAACCGGGTTTTTTACCGAATCAGTGGGCTGATTAGAAGTATTTTCGTAAAAAACCCGGTTTCTCGCTACCCGTGTGTAAGCCCCAATTAAGCTAACTAATAGACCTCTTGCATAAGTCTTCGATCGATCCTTCAACCGCAGATTTCAGACAGATAAACACAGATAAACGCAGATAATTTCAGGGTGTTTTCCGATTTTTGCAAGAGGTCTAATGAAAACTGCCAACTGTTAACTGTCAACTGTCAACTGAGAGAGAGAGAGGGCGGGCACGCTGACGGGTGTAGTTTTTTGGTAAAAGCCTTATCCCATAAGAGTTTGAGATTTTAAGAGGCAAAAGCCCAAAACCTTTGCACTGTCTAGATTTGCTGGGTTTTGCCAGGGGAAAACCTACACCTGTCAGGGGCGGGAACGGGGGCACCGCCCCTACCAACTGTCAACTGTCAACTGTCAACTGTCAACTGTCAACTGTCAACTGTCAACTGTCAACTGTCAACTGACTAAGATTTTTCTAATTTCTTTGTCATTTCCCACAAGCGATTGAGGGGAAAATAAATCACCGGAGCCCAAAGACTGCTGAGAATAGCAGAACACAAAGCCACACGCTGGTGATAACTCCAAATGTCCAGTAAAGCCCGATCGCCCATAGCGAAAAATTGCAGGCCCATCACCGTTTCCGCCACCACCGCCATCCCAAACACAATTAAGGCGATCGGAATCGGATCTCTCTCAACAATATCAGCCGGAATCGACCAGCTTTTCTGCAAAACAACAGTTAAGACACCGACAACAACTAGACTTACAGCATGGGTGGGATGAGGAGCAGTCATCGCATCTTGAAGAAACCCCAAAGCCATACCCATGCTAGCAGCTCCCAAAACTGTACGCTTCCGCTTAATACTCCAAGCTACCAACCAAATTAACAGCCAATTCGGGCTAATTCCCAACAATTCCATTCCCGGCATCCGGGTGGGCAATATCAATATGCACAGCATCACAGAAACAAATGTAACGCCGAAGTTGAGAAATTGGCGCAATCGCGAAGACATCCGAGGTAAACGCTTCATTGCTGCTTTGCTCCCCCTGACGGTGCAGAAGATTCACCCTGCGAAGCCTTGAGTTCGGCTTGCTTATCGTGGGGGTAAACTACCCCCCATTCCAGAGAATTCATCGGTGCAGAAAACTCAACAATAGCTTCCGGGGCCGGAGTTTTATTCAGATCCACCGAAACCACTTTTCCCACCGGCAAACCAGCAGGAAATAACTGGCTGAAAGAAGAAGTTGAAACCACATCCCCAGGCTTGACATTGGGAACATTATCAAAAAACTCCATCACAGCCTGATTTCCGCCTTTACCGTGCATAAAACCCATGTTGCGACTGCGGGTAATTCCCACACCCAATTTACTTGTAGGGTCGCTAGCTAACAGCACCAAGCTAGTATTAGGAGTAACGCTGACAACCCGACCTACTAAACCGCCCGGGCCCATCACAGTAAAATCTGTTTTGATACCATCATTACTGCCGCGCCCCAAAGTTACTTGCTGCCACCAGTGGTCAGCACTGCGGCCGACAATAGGAGCGACAATCCCTTTAGATTTCTTAGCAGACACGTAACCTACAAGCTCTTTTAGCTTCTGATTTTGAGTTTCTAATTCTAATACCTGTGCTTGCAATTCTTGAGTGCGCGCCGAGATGAGCTGCTCTTGACCAGAACCGTTGGCGTGAAACGGACGAGTCACCCAATTGTAAACTTCAAATAGTGCAGCACCTTGTGTTTGTCGAACTCCCCAAGCGGCTGTTACAGCTAAACCTAAAAGAGCAATTTGTAGACGCAGATCCCACCACCTGCGGAGTGTGTTTTTTAGCATAATCTCACTAATCTAAAATTGTTATGTCAGGATTTTAGATTTTAGATGGCAGCCCTAGTTCTAAATCCAAAATCCCAAATTTGTTAACTACATATTGCGTGACGACTGCCCGCTGAAAACCCGTTCCAACTGTTTGTTTTCCAAGACCCTACCGGTTCCCAAAACTACGCAGCACAGAGGATCTGCTGCCACGTGAGTGACAATTCCTGTTTCGTGACTGATCAGAGTATCTAAACCTTTCATCAGCGCCCCACCACCGGCCAGCATAATTCCTCTGTCAATAATATCTGCTGCTAATTCCGGGGGAGTGCGTTCCAAAGTACGCTTGACGGCTTCCACGATTACTGAAAGAGGTTCCGACATACTTTCGCGAATTTCTGGGCCTTTGATCGTAACAGTTCGTGGCAAACCGGAGAGCAAGTGCAACCCACGCACTTCCATCATCACGTCGTCATCCTGTGGAGTTGGATATGCTGAACCAACCTGAATTTTAATTTCTTCAGCAGTACGTTCGCCGATCACCAAATTGTGAACTTTTTTCATGTATTGGACGATCGCCTCATTGAGTTCATCGCCCGCCACCCGGACTGACTCACTGATCACCGTACCTTGCAAACTCAAAACCGCAACTTCCGTCGTACCCCCACCGATATCTATAATCATATTGCCAGTCGCCTCAGCCACAGGCAGTCCAGCCCCGATCGCCGCAGCGATAGGTTCATCAATTAACCGTACTTCTCTAGCACCAGCTTGAGTAGCCGCCTCAATGACAGCCCGCCTCTCGACTCCAGTGACACCGCTGGGGATGCCAATAATGATCCGCGGCGAAACTAAGCTTTTGCCTTCGTGAACCCTGCGGATAAAAGTCTTGAGCATGAGTTCGGCAGTATCGAAGTCGGCGATTACCCCGTCACGCAGCGGGCGCAGTGCTATGACGTTCCCAGGCGTGCGCCCGAGCATTTTTTTAGCATCTTCTCCAACCGCCAGCGGTATTTTTAAGTCTTGATCGATCGCCACTACGGACGGTTCTTGCAGAACAATACCTTTGCCGGATACATAAACGAGCGTGTTAGCAGTACCGAGGTCGATACCCATATCTCTAGATAAGGAAAATCGATTGAGAAGACCCACTGATTTGTACCCCCCCAAAACTAAAATACTAATGTGTGCAATAATGTTGTTACAAAAGTGTAACCGAGGTGGATTCTATTACGTTTTTCATCCTGAGTCTAGTCAGAAATGTACATTGTCGAGCATATGTTGAATTCAGGCTCGCCAATCATCCACAATAAATATGTTCTGGTAAGTGGGTGTAAAATCAGGATGAAGCCCTGATTCGCGCTGTTCCAAGTTAATTTTGGAGGATCTCGCCGTTCAGGGAGATTTTAACTACATCACCAATCGAGCACATTCCCGAAAAAATTTATGAGTCTTAATGTTGTGACTTTGGTCGGCCGCGTCGGTGGCGACCCGGACGTGAAGTATTTTGAGTCTGGTACAGTTAAGTGCAAGTTGACGCTAGCAGTGAGGAGGCGATCGACCAAGACCGACGAACCAGACTGGTTTACCCTCGAAATCTGGGGAAAAACAGCCCAAATTGCTGCTGACTACGTTCGCAAAGGTGCTCAAATAGGGGTAACAGGCTCTTTGAAGTTCGATCGCTGGCAAGATCGGAGCACCGGAGCAAATCGATCGATGCCTGTCATCAGAGTAGACCAGTTAGACTTACTGGGTTCCAAGCGTGACAACGAGTCCGGTATGTCGTCAAACAACAGCGAATTCTAGGGTTTGGGGAATTTGGTAAAATAATATTTGTCAATTGGGTGGGCGCTGGTGACTTCAGAAAAGTTAGAAATAGTTGAAACTGAGTACCAAGCTGGTCGAGTAGCTTTTGAGAGCGGCCGCTACGGTCAAGCTATCCAAAGTTTAGAAACAGCGACAGGTTTGGTCGATCGCACTTCCCGACTAGGTGGCGAGGTGCAGATGTGGCTGGTGACAGCCTACGAAGCCTCTGGCGACACAGAAAGGGCGATCGAGCTTTGCCGCAAACTCACCCGCCATCCCCGCCAAGAAACCCGCCAACAAGCAAAGCGCCTGCTATTCATTCTCGAAGCCCCCAAACTCAGTATCCCTGACGAATGGACAGTAAAAATTCCCGATTTAGCAGCTTTGGATGAAAATAAATCAATCAATTTTCAAGCCAATCCGAACGCTGATATCAAGTACGCCAAACCCAAGCCAGTTGTAGCCGAACCTGTAGATTTGAGCCAAGTTAATACGAAAGATAACAGGTTTATCTGGGTGGCGTTAATTGCGATAGTTTTGATTTTAGGTGGCTTATTTATCAATTATTAATCATTTGATTTGTGAAGGCGAGCTGCGCGACTTCTTTAAGAGGTTGGGGAGCTAACACAAGAACGTTTTACGTTATTCAGATAAGTTAAGCAATGCCTTTTAGCAGTTATAAAAGCATCAGCGCCGTCGCCAAGGAATTCCAGATTAATTACCTGCGGGATAACTTCATTGTCGAAACAGAATTTGCAGTCAGCGACATTTTTCGGAATGAATTAGAACTGATTTTCAATGAGGGAGTATTTGACAACTCGGAAATCGCCATTTGTGAAAATATCATTTATCCTGTTTTGAAAGAAGTTTGGAAAATTTATCGCAGTAATTTCCTCCTCTGGAGTCACCAAACCTTAGTCTACAATGAAAATTTGTCAGGGATTCCAGATTATATATTGGCAAAGCGCTCCAGCCTTGGGACAGTAGTTTTTGATAAGCCCTATTTCATCTTAGTTGAAGCCAAGAAAGAGAGCGCCTTTGATGAAGGATGGGGGCAGTGTTTAGCAGCAACGATCGCTGTGCAGCGACTGAACAATGAACCAGAACAAACTATCTTTGGGATTGTTTCTAATGGGGCAATGTGGCAATTTGGCAAGCTCAAATTAGAAATGTTTACTCAAAATAAAGTTTTCTATACAATTCAGGACTTAGAGCGACTGTTTGCAGCGGTTAACTATGTTTTTCAACAGTGCGAATTACAATTATAGAGGAATGAACTTCGGCTTGACGCGCGGGTATCGAGAAACCTGGTTTTTATCTAATACTTCGCTGTAGCCGACAGATTCGCGAAAAACCCAATTTCTAAGTTTTGACGCGTGGATGTCCAGAAACCAGAATTTTCTGACAATACTTCGCTGTAGCCGGTAGATTCGCGAAAAACCCGGTTTCTAAGTTTTTGCAAGGAACAACTGCTACTTTCGCAATGCTTGGACAGTTGTTAGCAAAGCAGGGATATTTTGACCAAGCTTTCAATTATTTACAGCAATCTTTGGAGATTTTACAGCATTTGCGATCGCCCGACGTGGAGACAGTGAACGAAATTATTGCTAGAGTTCAGCAGATGGCTGGAGATCGATCGTAAGTTTGCGCGCGCGATTTAGAAACCCGGTTTCTCGCGAATATCTCGTGAGGATGCGTAAAATCTCGTAGAAACCCGGTTTCTTCGACTAGGCGTGCGGGATTTAGAAACCCGGTTTCTGGCCACACCCAAAATCGCTAAAATAAAATAAAGACCAAACCAGAAAGGCGATTATTGTGAGCGATTCAACCATAGAGCAGATTTTGAAATTGGCAAGTCAGCGAGCGGATGCCGCTGAAGTATACTATCTGTCCAGTCAAGACACGCCGATCGAATTTGAGAACAATCGCCTCAAATCCCTCCAAACCAAAGCCCTCCGAGGCGTAGCACTCCGGCTGATTTACAATGGCAAAATCGGCTTTGCTAGTTCCACCGATTTAACCCGGATAGACGATTTAGTCGATGCAGCCATTCAAACCGCCGAAATCGGCGACCCCGCAGAATTTGAACTGGCTTCCGACTTCCACCTAAAAGGCCCGGAAACCACCTATACTCCGCCCACAACAGCCGAATTAGTCGAAAATGGCAAAAACCTCATCGAGCAAGTCCACGCCTACAATCCCGATATTATGGTAGATGTCGGCTTTCACGTCCGCCACGGCCGCGTGAAAATTGCCACGACGCGAGACGTGTATGCCGAAAGAAGCAGCCAAATAGTCAGCGGGACGATCGCAGGCAATTTGGTAGTAGGAGAAGACTTTATGCAAGCATACAGTTACGACGTAGCGCGCGATCGACCCCTCGACACCAACAGCATCCTGCAATCACTCCTCGAAAAATACCGCCTCGCCGAACATTCAGCCACCATCGCCAGCGGTTCCTACCCAGTATTATTTACCCCCAGAGCCGCCGCCAGCACCCTCGGAGGCCTCTTTGATACCATCCTTTCAGGTCAAGCAGTAGTTCAAAAAGCCTCTCCCCTAGCCGACAAAATCGGCGAAACCTTATTTGACGAACGCTTCACCTTTTTTGAAGACCCCACTTTGGGCCCATCTGCTTGTCCCTTTGACGACGAAGGAACCCCCACCACCCGCAAAGTCTTAATTGACAAAGGAACTGTCACCGGATTTTATTGGGATCGCAGGTGGGCTGCTCGCGCCGGTGTACGATCAACCGGCAACGGTTTTCGTGGCGGATTGTCTCGCCCGGGCCCAAACTTGACCAACTTCTGCATTTCCCCAGGAAACACCAGCACCCAAGACTTGATTGCTAGCATGGATGAAGGTCTCATAGTAGAACAAGTTTTAGGTGCCGGTCAGTCCAATCAGTTAGCTGGCGAATTTTCTGTCAACTTGGACTTAGGCTATAAAGTAGAAAAAGGCAAAATTGTCGGTCGCGTCAAGAATACAATGGTGGCAGGCAGTATTTTTGAAGCCTTTAAAAATTTGGCAGATTTAAGCAGCGAAGCCGAATGGGTAGGCGGTGGAGCATATTTACCGAGTATGCTATTTCAACAGTTGGGTGTAGCTTCGAGGCAATAAGTTCAGTGCGGTTAATTTCAGGTGACTCCGACACAGCCACAAAAAAAACTGTTTCTGTCACCAATCGACTGCTATAAAATAGGTTTGTAGTGAGGACTTTAGTCCTCTTATCCTAGTTGAGTCAAGAAGGACTGAAGTCCTCACTACAAACCTGGCTTTGCAAAAAAACTGTTTCTGTCACCAATCGACTGCTATAAAATAGGTTTGTAGTGAGGACTTTAGTCCTCTTATCTTAGTTGAGTCAAGAAGGACTGAAGTCCTCACTACAAACCTGGCTTTGCTAATTCATGCAAATAGGAAAAAATAGGGAAAAAGGTACCATGAAAGAGCAAAATGTCAAGGATGGAACTGGGAAGAAGAAAAAGCACTTTTTCTTTCTTTTACCTTTGGTTTTTTGCATTTTAAATTTAGTGACTGGATGCGTTCAGTACGATGTCGGAGTCAACTTTGACAGTCAAACTCACGGCGCAATGGTGCAGCACATTAAACTGGGGGAAAGGTTGACAAGCTTCAGCAGCGAAACAGTTGGAGATTGGTTGAAAAGTGTAGAAAAGCGGGCGAGATTGCTCGACGGAAAAACTAAACGGCTTTCTGAGAGAGAAGTTATAGTGACGATTCCATTCAATAATGGAGCGGAATTAGAAGACAAGTTCAACCAATTTTACAATCCGATCGCACAAACTGCCAAATCTCGCGTCGCAAGTCCCCTAGAAACCGATTTGCCCAAGTTTGAATCTCACCTGAGTGTCAAGCAGAATAATTTGTTATTGGTGCTGCGAAATCGGTTAAGTTTGGAATTGGATTTGCGCTCTCTGGCTCTGGTTTCCTCAAACGGCAGTCCTCTGCTGAATCCGGGGGGACTTTTGGAGCTAGACTTTAGCTTGAACACGCCTTGGGGTGCCGAAAATATTGAAACGAATGTCGCCGGTGCGCTGGTTCCCCAAAGCTATCAGCAGGGAAAGCAGTTAGTGTGGAAGCTGAAACCTGGAGAAGTTAACTATTTGGAGGCGACATTCTGGATTCCAAGTCCCGTAGGAATTGGGGCGCTGATTATTGCCTTATTTGTGGCGGCGGGCATTGCTGTAAAATATCAAATATTGCCAGCCCTCTTAATCGGTAAAAAACAGCAAAACATCGGTCAAGCCTAAATATGTTTCTCAGTTGGAGGTCGCAGTTGGATGACTGAACTTTTGGTCATCCAAGGGAGAATCATCAAGATGCGATCGGATTTTTTATCAATTGAGTCGCCGGATACAATGATTAATTGACCAGACTTGATATTATTAAACAAACAGCCAGCATCTACTAAAAAATAGTTAGTTGACAAATAGCAAAGAATTTGCTTGACCCAAATTGAGAATTAGGAACAGAGAAAATGCGATCGCTAAATTTCTTCTTCATCTTTCTGATTTGCTTGGCTCTAGTATTGTTCAGCATCGAAAATACAGAGCCGACCACCGTTCAAATTATTAAAGGCGTCCAAGTTAAAGCCCCGCTGTGCGTAGAACTAATTGTAGCGACAGGATTGGGAGCTGTTTTAGCGTGGCTGTTCAGTTTGTGGTCGAGAATGCAGCGAACCCTCGCCTCTCGCCAAGAAATCCGCCAAGTTCGCGAAAAAGAGCAGCAAATTCAGGAGTTACAACAAGATATCGAACGCTATAAAGCAGAAGTAGAAGCAAAACAACCTTTGTTAGAAAGTGCAGAACTGACAAGTTTAGGAACAGCAGCAGCCGAGGTCAAAGCTGGTTAAATAATGTATCTGGCAATTAAATTGAGTTATTCGGGTGCATCTCACTTTAGAAGAGGGCGAAGCATGACCGCATATAAGTTATTAGTTATAATCTCATATTCACGGAGGTCATGCTTCGCCCCTACAAACATATTTTCAAAACTCAGATGCACCCAGTTTCTATCTGGTTTGTGGCGATGGAAAATCTCAAATCTCATTTCTGTACCCACGGTTGGCTAGAAACTAATACGGTTTGTCTGAGAACAACCCAAGCCTATTGGATTGATTAAAACCCTCAATTTCGGTTGAAAAACCCGATTTATTGGCGGGTGAGTGTATCAGCCCTAAATCTAAAATCTAAAACCTAAAATCTAAAATCGAATGGTTGTTTCCAGAGACCAAGATGGTTTAGAAACGATTTCTGAGGGGATCGCAATTTTAATTGATTTAGCAGAACGGGGAGAAATCGATCCTTGGGACGTTAAGGTAATTGAAGTGTTCGATCGATGTTTGAGCAAGCTGACCAACGCCTCTGATGCCGATCAGAGTTCGGATTTCTCCGATTTGTCCCACTCCGGCCAAGCGTTTTTGTACGCTTCAATGCTGGTTTTGCTCAAAGCAGAAAGTATTGTCCTCTGTGAACCCCCGCCGAATCCCGAATTGGACGAAGCAGCCCTCGAAGACACAGAGCACTCAGGAGGGCGACATTTGCCGCAGCATCTGGAGCGACAACTGCGCCGTCGCGGTGTAGCTCAACTCCCACAAAAACGCCCGGTAACTCTCCCAGAACTAATCGAGCAATTGCAGCTCATGAAAGCAGCAATGGAGCAGACAGTTGCTCCTCGGCGCCGCCCGACTTCAAAAATGCGATCGCAAGCTGCCCAAGCTATCTTTGAGCTAGCTCACCAAGAAAATCTCGTGGAAACTGCTAGCGAGCTCGATCGATTTCTGGCAGAACGGGGCCAGGAAATTGATGAGGGTTGGCTCGACTTGGACAAATTGCTGGAACTCTGGCACCATCACGGTTTTAACTCATCTGTCCACCCCGACCCCCCGCTATCGACTGAGGAAGTTCATTTACCAAATTATGACCGCGTGGGTGTTTTTTGGGCGTTGTTGCTGCTCTCGGCTCAGTCTAAAGTAGAGTTGCTTCAAGAGGAGTTTTACCAAGACCTCAAAATCCGGGCGCTTTGAGCTTGGATCTGCATCAGATAGGCTTATGGGGCCGGTTTACCAGTCCTTGGAACTCTTGACTTCCGGACGAACCTGCCTGTAGAGGACTTTTAGGTACATTCAACCGGACTTGAGATTATTTCTGATTTCTGATTCCTGGTTGGTTAAATCCAGGCAAATTCCGGATAAATGATTGATAGCCTGGTAGGATATCGCCTATAAACAGGTCAGTCGATTTTAGATTTTAGATTTTAGATTTTAGATTTTAGATTTACTCGCAGCGCAGTAAATCTGAGAGCTTGAACTAGCGTCTAAAATTTTGAAATCGATCCGAACGCTCGCGTCGGAAAATTATACCCGTTTTTGGGCGGGGTTATGATGGTGCTGCGATCGATAAAGGTCGCAACCGCTAGCATCTAATTGTTGAGTTGATATCAATTAACAGAGGGTTGAGGAAGTTAATCATGAAAGCGATGATTCTGGCGGCCGGTAAAGGCACTCGCGTCCGTCCCATTACTCACACGACACCAAAACCGATGATTCCCATCCTGCAAAAGCCTGTGATGGAGTTTTTGGTTGAATTGCTCCGCCAGCACGGATTTGACCAGATTATGGTCAATGTTTCCCACTTGGCCGACGTAATTGAAAACTACTTCCGCGACGGTCAAAAGTTTGGGGTACAAATTGGCTATTCTTTTGAAGGGCGAATTGAAGACGGACAAATGATTGGAGAAGCCGTCGGTTCGGCTGGCGGTATGAGGCGAATTCAGGACTTCTCACCGTTTTTTGACGATACTTTTGTGGTGCTGTGCGGCGACGCTTTGATTGACTTGGACTTGACTGCTGCTGTGAAGTGGCACCGAGAAAAAGGGGCGATCGCTACTATTGTAATGAAATCTGTTCCCCGCGATGAGGTTCCCAGTTACGGAGTAGTGGTAACAGACGATTCTGGCAGAATTAAAGATTTCCAAGAAAAACCTTCTGTAGAGGAAGCTCTGAGTACCGACATCAACACTGGTATTTATATTTTTGAACCGGAAATATTCAATTATATTCCCCATGATATGGAATATGATATCGGTTCGCAGTTATTTCCCGCCCTAGTAGCAGCAGGTGCGCCTTTTTACGGAATTAGCATGGACTTTGAGTGGGTGGATATCGGGAAAGTTCCTGATTATTGGCGAGCAATTCAGAGCGTGCTGTTGGGAGAAATTAAAAATGTTTCGATTCCAGGAATTGAAGTGCGCCCCGGCGTTTACGCTGGTTTGAATGTAGCTGTCAACTGGGACAAGGTTGATATTACCGGGCCTGTTTACATTGGTGCGATGACGAAAATTGAAGACGGAGCCAAAATTGTCGGCCCGACAATGATCGGCCCGAATTGTTGGCTTTGCAGCGGGGCGACTGTAGAAAACAGCGTGATCTTTGAGTATTCCCGTTTGGGGCCAGAGGTGCGGTTGGTTGACAAACTGGTGTTCGGGCGCTACTGCGTTGACAAAACCGGGGCGGCGATCGATTTGCAAGCGGCGGCTCTCGATTGGCTGATTACTGATGCCCGTCAAGTGTTACCAAATATACTAGGAGAAGAGCGACGGGCGATCGCAGATATTCTCAGCACTGCTGACTAATTGGTAATTGGGAATTGGGAATTGGTAATTGGTAATTGGTAATTGGTAATTGCTAATTGGTAATTGCTAATTGGTAATTGCTAATTGGTAATTGCTAATTGGTAATTGCTAATTGCTAATTGCTAATTGCTAATTGCTAAAGTTCTTCGTTTGCACTCTACCTAATAAGTCATTAGTCATCAGTTATCAACTAATGACTAATGACCTTGGATGAGGTTCGCGAGCGGAGACAGCACTCCTAATGACTAATGACTAATGCCAACTGCCAACTGCCAACTGCCAACTGCCAACTGCCAACTGATTAGGACTGCAAATAAGTATATTGGGTGAGACTCCGCTCATAATTTTGCAGTAAAAGTTGAGCCTCCGAAAGAGTAATTTTATTTTGCTGCAAAGCTGATTCTGTCTGACGGCGGATGCTTTCAACCAAACTTTCTGCATCGTACTGTACGTAGCTGAGAACTTCTTTCATCGTGTCTCCCTTCACAACGTGTTCAATATGATATCCCGAAGGAGTTAGCTGAATGTGAACCGTATTTGCATCGCCGAATAAGTTGTGAAGGTTGCCCATAATTTCTTGATAAGCACCTCCCAAAAACAGCGCTAAATAGTAAGGTTCTCCAGGTTTGATTGTATGCAGTTCCAGAACTGACTTGACATCTCGCAAATCAATAAATTGGTCGATTTTGCCGTCGCTGTCGCAGGTGAGATCTGCTAAAATACCGCGCTGAGTCGGTTCTTCATCGAGCCGGTTAATTGGCATAATAGGAAACAATTGGTTAATAGCCCAACTGTCTGGCACTGACTGGAAAACAGATAAGTTGATGTAATAAATGGACGCCATCACCTTTTCTAAGTCTTCCAAATCTTCCGATACATAGTCTTTTTGCCGCGCGATTGTCTGTATTTTATCGCAGCAAGCCCAGTACAACTGTTCGGTTTTCGCCCGTTCCGCAATTCCCAAATAGCCTAAGTTAAATAAACTGACTGCTTCTTCCTTGAATTGGATAGCATCGTGATAGACTTCTTGGTAATTTTCGGGAGTGATAGATTGGTAAATTTCGTAGAGATTGCGCGGAATTTGGTGGGCGTTTTCGTCTACTGGTTCTGGTACTTCTCTGGGGACATCGCTAGTTCCGAGTACGTCAAAAACTAGGACTGATTGGTGAGATGCGATCGCCCGCCCGCTTTCGCTAATGATAATTGGCACAGGAATTTTCCGCTCGTCACAGGCATCTTTGACTCCCGCTACTACGTCGTTGGCGTAGTTTTGCATATTGTAGTTTTTGGAAGCGTGGAAGTTGGTTTTAGAGCCGTCGTAGTCAACGCCGAGCCCGCCCCCTACGTCCAAATATTTCATGTTAGCTCCCAATTTAGCCAATTCTACATAGATGTGGCTGGCTTCTCGAATGGCATCTTTGATGACGCTAATTGAGGAAATTTGAGAGCCGATGTGGAAGTGCAGTAACTGCAAACAGTCGAGCATTCCAGCTTTTTCTAGTTCGTTGACTGCGCGGATAATTTCAGGAATTGTCAAGCCAAATTTTGCCCGATCGCCCGTGGAACCTCCCCAGCGGCCAACGCCTTTGGTAGTTAGTTTGGCTCGCACTCCCAAAATCGGTTTAATTCCTAATGCTTTGCTCGCTGTGATTGCGAGTTCTACTTCCTCAATTTGCTCCAGTACAATTACCGAAGTTTGACCGAGCCGCTGCGCTAAAATCGCGGTTTCTATGTATTCGCGGTCTTTATAACCATTACAAATTAACAAAGCCCCTGGAGTTTTTAAGGTCGCCAAAGCAATCATTAATTCTGGTTTCGATCCGGCTTCCAGTCCGAAGTGATGGGGTTGACCGAAACGCACCAAATCTTGAATTAATTGTCGGTGCTGGTTGCATTTGACTGGAAAAACACCGCGATAGACATTTTTGTAATTGTAGCGGGCGATTGCTCTGGCAAAACAGGAATTTAGGCGATCGATCCGGTCTTCCAAAATATCAGAAAATCGAATTAGCAGCGGCAAAGCCAAATTTCGCTGCTTGAGCGATTCTACCAGTTCGCACAAGTCGAGGGAACCGCCGCGATCGCCCTTGGGAGAGACTGTAACGTGACCGGCGGCATTAATCGAAAAATAGGGTTCGCCCCAACCTTGAATTCGGTACAGTTTCTCGCTATCTTCTATTGTCCAAGATTTTTGTGGCACTTGAGCAGCAGCTACCAAAGCACTGTGCGATACAGTCAAACTCGTGACTGTTTGTGCCTGAGTCGATAGCGGCTCGATATCGGAGGAAGCAGCGGTGGCTGGTGAACTCATCTTATCGGAAACCTCTTTTAGGACTGGTCAAATAGATAGTTTATCGCACATATTGGGTTTCCTGATGTACTTGAAAATTCACTTTGGGTGCAAGGCTGAGCGATTTGAGATTTGAGTTTTGAGTTTTGACTCCACAGATAGTTCAAGGTGAGGGATTGAACTTAAAATCTCAACCGCGATTGTTCTCCACAACTCATGTCTTCAAGCTGTGTATCCCATGTGGGTGAACTCCGAAACTCTGTTTGGGAGTTCAACTGCGCTAAGAGTCTTGTCGGACGATCGATCGCCCGACACACTCTCACCCAGTCCAATTTAGACAAGAAAGTTCGATCGGCAAAACCCTGCCAACAAAAGATACTGCGATTGCTTCGCTCCTGCCAATGACAACCGATCGCAATCGCGTGTAGCACTCTAACCAAAAATCACCTCCGGCGGTGCCATGTCAGCCCCCATAATCATGCCCCCGTGACTCTTAGACTTCTTCAAGCCCGGTTGAGGCGCTTTTTCTTGGCTTTTTGGAGACGGTGCAACAGAAGCGGGCGGTGTCACCTGTGGCTCCACTGCATTGGCCCCAGGTACAACGGGTTGCTGCGACAACCAACCCACACCCCCTATCGCCCCAGCCATCAAAGCAGTGTAGCCGATGTACAAATGCACCGGACTCATTTGAAAGCCTTCGCCGGAGTCGGAGTTGGAAGCAGACAAATAGGTACTGGGAATTATTGGACTCGGAGCGGGTTTTGGCAAAGCATTCGCCATCGCGGTGCCGTCTAGCCCTAAGGCGTCGCCCAATCTGCGGATAAAACCTCTAACGTAAATATCTTGGGGCAGTTTGTCGATTTCCCCATTTTCGATCGCTTCGATGTGGTGCAGCGGCACGAGAGTTTGACTGTGGAGTTGCTGGAGGGATAGCGATCGAATTTGCCGTCCCTTACGCAACTCTCTACCCAACTCCCGCAGGCACTCTTCTCGCTCTTGAACTGCTAAAGCTGCTTCCTCTTCCTTGGTAAGTTTTTTCTCCTTCTTGGGAAAACCAAACCCTGGGAAGGATTTAGCGGGGGCGATGACAGTTGCAGGTGCAGCCGAATCGACTTTAATTTCGTCTTTGAGCGCTTCTTTGTTTTCTTCTAAAGTGTTAGAATCTCGATCGCAATTTTCAGTCTCGGACTCTGTTGTAACAGGAGCTTCCACAGCAGCACTGCGCCAATAGAAAACAGGAGCAGGTACTGGTGGCTCTTCTTCTCTAACATAGGATGCGGTGTCACTTGGAGCCGCGACACTCTCTTGGACGACTTGCATTTCCGTTTTGTTTGGTTTGCCAAATCGATCGAATGCGAGCTTGACTGCTTCTCTGCTAACTGCTCTAATTAAAATTTCGGCAGCAGATGCTGCTTCGCCCAACATGGTTTGCAAGCTAGCTAGAGCTTGGCTGTAGGTGTCGCTACAGAGGAGTTCAGCTTCTATTTGACCGAGAACAGAACGAAAACTTTCTTGAGAAATTTCAATAGTTGCGTGATCTGTCACCCCAAAATAAGCCTCGGGTTTCAGTGCCATGATGTTTGTGTTGTCTTGCTAGAAGGTATCTGAGTACGTTCTTCTAAAGCTTGGCAGTGATTCCGGATGCCACTTGGGGGATAGTGGGATAGTCCGGGAGGTGGGATAGTGGCAGAGGGGGAGAGGGGGAGACGGGGAGAGGGGGGAGAGGGGGAGAGAAGACCAATTCTCAATTACCAATTACCAATTACCAATTACCAATTACCAGAAAGAATTGGTTGAAAGCCCCAAGCCTTTGAGGAAGAAATTAAAATCAGACTATTCATTGCTCCAATCCTCGGACTTAAGGGTAGAGGTCACTCTCAAACTGTCAACTGTCAACTGTCAACTGTCAACTGTCAACTGTCAACTGTCAACTGTCAACTGTCAACTGTTGAACTATTGCTTGTGGATGCGATCGAGCAACCAAAGACTACCGATAATCCCGACAAAGTGGGCAACAGTCGCGTGAGTATTGGCTAGCACCACAAATATGTCTAAAGGCTGAATAAATCTGCTGAAATCTACTGCCGCACCGAACAAAGCTTGCGGCTGAGCTAAAGATTTGGCTAAAAGCGTGCCGCTGATAGCTTCTGCACCGATCAGCGTCAGCAGCATTCCTGATAAGTTGCTCATCAGTGTCAACTGCACTTGTTTGATGGTGTCTGCTTTTTTGGGGCGAACAGGGTTGGCGGGCGATCGCAATTCTCTCGACAAGCGGGTGAAACGGAAAGCGCGATACACGCTGTAACCGAGCACGGCCAGCCCGCAAAGAGCAAAAAAGACACCGCCGCCGGTGCCGGCACTGGTTGAACTCCCAGGCGCAGTGGCGCTCGGGATAGCAAAGGGGATGGCAAAGAGCAAAATAATCGTCGCTACCACCGCCAGCACTGACTGCACCCAGAAGCACACCCAGCCTGCTGTCCGAAGGGCAAAGGCAACTCGCTGTGCGGCTACCGGAAGCTTATCGTTATCTAACTGATTAGTCATATTTTGAACGGATATAATTGAGTGGCTTTAATTGGCAACAGTTTTTTTAGCGTGGACGGTTGATGGCGGTTAACCCTCCTTATAATGGAAGCAGAAATGTTTAAGATTTGTAACTAACATTCGATTTCACATTTGAATAGCGTCGATCGCAAGGTATCCAAAGCAATGACACAACTACAACCTACCGTCACTCCCAAACTGGAACAACCAAAGTTTGGCTTCAACAGCTACGCGGAACGCCTGAACGGTCGAGCCGCGATGATCGGTTTTTCCCTAACTTTAATTATCGAGTATGTCACAGGGCAGGGGTTGCTGGCCTGGTTAGGTCTCAACTAATTTTAGCAAGGGCGCGGTCAGTCGATTTTAGATTTTAGACTTCGGCTAGCGCGAGCGTCGAACGATTTTAGATTTGATGCCACAGATTCATCTGGGAAAACGAACAGGATTCTAAAATTGGGGGATTGACCCTAAGCGAGCGTTGAGGGCTTGTACCCGTTTTTAGGCGGGTGAACCTCACACTTTGTCTGGACTGTCACTCGCAAGGGTGTCACCCTGCTGACCGCGACCACTTCGCGAATTGATTAGAATATTAATTAGGAACAAGCCCAACGACTTGTCGATCGAGAAACATCGGTTTAGACAATGCAAGAGCTAGCTTTGGGTTTGTATGTCGGATGAAATTTTGATTGGGCAAGCTTGGCAATTTGGCCTCGCTCCCGTACAATTCGCGACAGGCGAGAAGATTAATTGAGGTGAAGCTAGTTTCAAAGCTAGAAATCCCGATCGCACCGCCAACTCTAAGTTTTAGAGATTTTAGATAAATATAGAACAGAGTAAAACCACATGAATGCTTCGTGGACGCGACTTTTGAAGTCAGCTTACCGTAGAGAGCCAATTACCAGCTTTGTTATAACAGTGGGCGTTGTCGATGCAGCCATCGGCAGCATTGGTGCGAGCGGCTCTTTATTGGCTTTTGGACTGGGTACTGCTGGGGTAGCGATGGGTCTCCGTTGGTGGCAAGTTTACCGCTCTGAAGCCGAACAACCCGCCCCTGCTGCCGAATACTATCTTCCTCCTCAGTCTTCTCGACCTCAGTTGCCCACGCTCAACAACGTGTCTAAGAAAAATCCTCCTTATTAAGATTAGCGCGCAACGGCGACGGGGGTGAGGTGGCGATCGCGCCACTCTGCATCTGAGGCATTACTAAACATAGGATCAAAAAAGTCTTTCGATCTTCGATCTTTGAGGCTTGCTGTATGAATATTACTGTTGCCGAGAAACTGTACAAAATTGGCTCTGTAGCGGGTTGTAGCGGTTTATCGGTGAAAACTGTTCGTTACTATGACGAAATGGGCCTGCTGTCTCCGGCGGTAGAGCGATCGCCGGCTGGTTATCGCTTGTTTGGGGAAGCGGTATTCAACAGGTTGGCGTTTATTAAACGATCTCAGGCTCTGGGTTTGAGCCTTCAGGAGATTAAGGATATTTTACAAGTTCGCGATCGGGGAGAGTTGCCTTGCTCTGAAGCGAAGCAGCATCTAACGGCCAAGGTTGAGGCAATTTCCGGGCAAATTGCAGCGTTAGAAACTTTGAAAGGAGAATTGCAAGGAATTCTCAACCGCTGGCAAGAGAAACCCTCGCCGGAGTGTATTACTCGCACCATTTGTCCGAACATTCAGCGGGATTGAGCAACGGCAGAAAGATACAAAAAAAGGGAAGGAATTATCGGTTTCCTTCCCTTTGTGGTTTGGTTTGTGGTTTGGTGGGCGATCGTTTGGGCGATCGTGCTGAGCTTTTAACTTTTTTCGGAGAGTTTGCTGTTGCTTTTTGAGCTGTCTAGCTCTGGCCGAGCCACCTTTGCCTTTAGAGTTTCTGCCCTCGTTGCGGGGAGACTCCCAACTTTTTAGTCTCATGTTTTTATTATATGTGTACTACTTACATAATACACTATTACCATTGCACTGTCAAGTAGTTGGTTTAATAGCTGGTAAAAGTATAGTCATTTATAGACATGGGAGGCTTCAAGTCCCTCCCCCTTCACTTTCACTTTAAGCGGATTGACCCGCCTCGGCTGAACTACGCAGCTCGCTATCCCATCGCCGAACGCATTTGGGATTGCTTTTCTGAGAATCCGTTTTCCGGTAAATACAGGTTCTGTTTTTGTTTTTCCGTAAACAGGAATTGGATCTAAGCCCAAGAAATTGGCTTTGGAGGTAAAAGATTCCTCCTGCACGATTACCTTGATTCCAACCAAAAAACCTTTGTATTCTAGCATCTCAATTAATCGAGCGTGAGGAATGCTGACAAAGTTTTGGTTGGTCTGTTTTCCGAGGTTGATATCGGTTTTCCACTGTGCGTTTTTGCCAATTACTAACGTTCCAATTCGTTGCGCGACCAAAATATCAACAATCCTGCGACTCGTATGATGCAAATAATTGTCTACTTTTTGATTGCGACAGCGAGTTAAGCGTTGAATCCGAGGTGAAGTTTTGCGCCTCCCTTTCAATTGGGATTGTAATCGCGATGAGCGCTTGTTATAGAACTGATTGATCGATTTCAATGTCCGCCCGTTAATCAACAGCGGGATAAATCCCGGTTGATTTGAAGTTAGCGCCACTAAATTATTCAGCCCCAAATCAACACCGGCTGCAAAGTCGTTATATGAGGCGGTGGACTCCGGTTCACTTCGACTATGCTCAGTACAAGCATCATAAATTACCTCAATTACATAAGAATCACATTTCGGAACCAACCTAACTTGACAAATTCGATCGGGATCGACTTTGGTTTTGATTAAAAGTTCAGTACCCGAAAGTTTAACGATTCCTTTCTTCAACTGTTTACTACTAATCGCTTGAATCGTGTAGACGAGAAGGTTTCGCCCTTTGGTCTTGTCTTTGTACTTTGGCAATTTCGGGCGACCCGTGAATTTTGAAGAATCGGCTTTATAACCTTTAACGGCTTCAAAAAACGATTTCCAATTCTGATCTAGAACCATCAAGATTTGCTGGCTTACTTTAGCAGGTAAAGCCTTGTAGGCTTGATGAGACTTCATCAATCGGTTCATCTCGTTGTAATTAACGTAGCCCCATCCATAGATAAAGTTATGACGAATGACGTAGTTAGCAGCATTGTACAGATTTTTGGATTTGAAAGCTAGTTCGTCAATTTCGGCGAAACGGTGTTCCGTTGATTTAATGATGTGCCTCTCTGTTAGTTGCATTTGAGACTTCCGTTTTTTGGGCTATGCGTATTCCTTGTTCAACATTCTCAACAATATAATACCATTATTGTTTATAATTGCTTATAAACTCAATGAAGTTTTACAATACCAATTTCAACAATCAATGCAACAGTATCTGTAGGGTGCGTCGCCACTGCTAATCCTCAAAAAAGAGAAAAAATCTCATCGCGACGCACAACCGAGAATCTTTGAGAACACAACCATCCATTTAACTCTACTTAAATTTGGTGTTGTAGCCAGAAATTTTCATGCTTAGTATAATATTGCGATCAGTCCAAATATTCCCTCGGCATTGCAGCATCTGTAAAAATTGGTAGCGTTTCCCAAATTTTCAGCCATTCCGGCAATTCCGCTAATGTTTTGAGCTGAAACGACATTTCTATTAAGGAAAATTCTAAATTGTGGAAATCTTGAATAAGTTCGGCTTTCAAGAAGATTTCATTTCTAGCTAAATCTGGAGCATTAGTCGCGAACGCTATACTGTTACCAGCATCTAAATTGCAGATATAAACTTGTGCGAACACACTTTGAATTGTTTTAACCGCCGCCGCATTAAACTCTTGTTTGTGGAATAGGTGGATAGCTACAACGCCCGTATTTGACAAGTGCGTTTTGCAGAGTTGGTAAAATTCTTGTGTGACCAATGGATAGGGCATATAGCCGCTGCCAAAACCAGCATCCACAATAATTATATCATTTTTTATGGTGGGATTTTGTTCGGCAAGATATTGACGACCATCTTGAATGGCTACTTTTAGTCTGTCATTAAATTGAATGCCAAAAAACTTTTGAGCAACTTCGACAACTGTTGCGTCTATGTCAGCAGATTCGACTATCGCGTTAGGGAAATAGTGATGCAAAATTCTGGGAAGAGTGCCACCCCCAAAACCGATTATATAGATATTTTTTGGTTGAGTTTTCCAGAGTAATGCTAACAGCATTGCTTGGGAATATGGAAATATTAATTTAAGTGGATTGTTGAGGTCGAGGATTGATTGAGCTACACTTGTACTCAAAGTTTCTCTGTCTACCAAAACCAGGAGTAAGCATGATTTATCTTTTTTGATTGCTACAATGCTGTCGCCGGAATCTTGCTGAAATATAATGCCATCTGGCTGTTTTTTAAGCCAGTCAATCTGTTGGTTGGCAATTGCTAAATAATACCAATTATCTAAAATTGTGCAACACTCTTCGACCCCCCCTAGCCCCCCCTTGCTAAGGGGGGGGACAAGAATACTGTTATTTCGTTGAAAATTGGTATAATTATTGTTTTGCTTGCCTGCATCATAATTCATAGTATTCTAAATTAGACGTTTGAGATTAAAAATTGATGACTAAAATCGTGGTTGGGATCTGACGTATAGTTTCATTATTGTTGAGAACTTATATCAAATCTAAAATCTAAAATCGAATCACCTCAATCCCAATAATAGCGCGATTCCGCCGATCGCACAAACCACACCCACAACAGCCCGGAGACTAACCTTTTCGCCCGCGAGTACGGCTAGAGGCAGTATAAACAGGGGACTTGTAGAACTAAGTGCTTGAGCGATGGCTGCGGGTGCATATTTCAAGGAAGTCTGTTGCAGGAAAATTCCGAGATAGGTTCCCAAAAAAGCTGCTAAAATTATTGCACCTAATATTTTTGGCGCTTTTAATTGTTGGAAAGTGCCAAGGTTTGTGGGGTTGAGAAAGCACAGCATGACTGCCATACCTCCGCTCAAACGTAAGGCCGCTGTCCACAAGGGATCGATATCTATTTGAGCGAAGGCGGCGCGGGATAAAACTGCTCCGGCTGCGTGGGCTGTTTGTCCTAATAAACTAATGCCTAATCCTTGCCAAAGATGTTTTGATGGTAAGGTGGTTTCGGCTGTTCGTTCGGCAATCACCCAAGCTACGCCGCAGATTGTTAAAAGAATGCCTGTACAAGCAATAGGCGATAGCTTTTCTTGCAAAAATATCAAGCCGAATAAAGCTGTCAAAGGGGGAGATAGGGTTTCTAAAAGCAGCGCTCGCCTCGCGCCTAAATATTTTAATACGATAAAGAAAGCGGTGTCTCCGATGCCAATTCCTAGGGCGCCGCTGATGAGCAGCATTGCTAAAATATTCGGGTTTACGGATGGTAAGGATTTGCCTAAGATTATTATCGTGGTAAGAAGCATGACCAGGGCGATCGCACCTTTGAGCAAGTTTAGTACAACTGCGGGGATTTGCTGTCCGACTCGCTGCCAGATTGTGGAAGATAGAGCCCAGACAAATGCAGCACCTAAAGCCGCGATTTCACCGATAAAATTCATGTGATTTTAGATTTTAGTTTTGACATACTCCCCGGCGTAAACGCGCTCATCGACTGATGCTACCTTTCATAGTCTTACTCTGTCTCCGCGTACATTTAAGGTCGTGCCGATGCCCCATGCCGACCATTTCTATATTCCTAGCAGCATTTTCATCTCTATCTTGCTCAACACCGCAACTGACGCAAAGCACGCGATCGAATAGATAAATCAATCTTGCCCAATTTGAATCCACAATCTGCACAGATTTGGCTAGTCGGTTCCCATCTACTAATTACCTTGAATTCCCTGCCAAATTTCTCAGACTTACCCTCACAAAGAGTCCTGAATTCTCTCCATCCTTGCAGACTAATTGCCCTGGCAAGTTTACGATTCTTGACCATCCCCGACACGTTCAAATCTTCCAAAATAATTACTTGGTTTTCGTTGACTATTGTGGTTGACAATTTGTGTAGGAAGTCTTGGCGGGTGTCGGCAATTCGATTGTGTAACTTGGCAATTTTAATGCGAGTTACATTCCTTCTTTTAGAATCTT
>NZ_JAEQCE010000201.1:0-1669 GCF_020738665.1 Microcoleus sp. PH2017_08_TRC_O_A | reverse complement strand
TAGGGCTTGCTGAAAAATCAATCACATATTGCGTGGCATAGGTTTAGATGGCGCGAGGGAGAAAAAAGTGCAAGATAAACAGGTAATATAGATCAAAACCCGTGCATCACCTGCGATTGTGTACAAAAAAGCTGAGCTTGCTCCCTCCTTACCCTCCGAGTTTGAACTGCCCTTCGGAGGAAATTTATCAATCCTCAACCGTTGGGTCAAAATGGCTCAAATAATCCCGTGGGATGAATTTGAATCAGAATATGCTCAAAACTTCCCGACAAAAAAGGGGGCACCCGCCAAATCTTTTCGGATAGCATTAGGGGCATTAATTATTAAAGAAAAATTGGGAATTAGCGATCGCGAAACCGTAGAACAGAGCCGCGAAAACCCGTATTTACAATACTTTATCGGTCAATCAAGCTACAGTAATGAGCTACCATTTGACTCATCTCTATTAGTTCACTTTAGGCAACGGATTAGTTTGAACCTAATTAATAAAGTGAACGAAAGCATGGTCAAAAAGATGCTAGAAATTACACCAGTTAAACCCGAAAAAAAAAAGGGTTCGGACGCCAAAAATGAGTCACCCAATCGCGGCAAATTAATCATAGATGCAACCTGTGCACCAGCCGACATTACTTATCCGACTGACTTAGGACTATTAAACAAAGCGAGAGTTCACACCGAAAAAATCATAGATATCCTATATAAACAAGTTAAAGAAAAAATCCCAAAAAAACCAAGAACCTATCGTAATATCGCCCGAAAAGACTACTTATTAATGGCTAAACAAAGAAAGCCACCTCGCACAAAAAGAAGACAGGCAATTAAGAAACAACTTCAATATGTCAAAAGAAACCTAGCTCATATTGAACAGCTAATTGAATCAGGTGCGACCCTAGAAGCTCTGAATAAAAAGCAATATAAAACCTTGCTAGTCCTCACAGAAGTCTATCGCCAACAGCAATCATTAATTGATAAAAATAAACAGAGTATTGAACATAGAATAGTAAGTTTAAGTCAACCCCACATCCGTCCTATAATCAGAGGAAAAGCCGGAAAAAGCGTAGAGTTTGGAGCTAAACTGTCAGCGAGCTGCTTTGAAGGATATGTATTTTTAGACCGAATGAGCTGGGATAGTTTTAATGAGTCAGGGGACTTAAAAGCCCAGGTAGAAGCTTATTATCGATTCACTGGACATTATCCAGAGTCCGTTCATGCCGACCGAATTTACCGAACAAGAGAAAACCGAGCATGGTGCAAAGAAAAAGGAATTAGAATCAGTGGGCCTCCCCTAGGAAGACCGCCAGCAAACGTCAGTAAATCAAAAAAGAAACAAGCGTTGGAAGATGAGAGAATTAGAAATGCAATTGAGGGTAAGTTTGGGCAAGGAAAACGAAGATTCGGTCTGAATAGAGTGATGGCTAAACTTGATAATACATCTGGTACAGTTATTGCAATTACTTTTTTGGTAATGAACCTCGCCACCTGGTGGCGTCGGGTTTTTTGTGTGTTTTTATGTCTATTTGGAAAAAGAACACCTGTTTTTTTAGGGGAGATAATCTACAGCTATACTTGGGGCGACTCGATACAGAAAAAACTTATCTTTAACCAAGCTTGAATATATTGATCGCTCCTGCTCTTGGTTGGCAATCAATTATTCAGCAAGCCCTACGTA
>NZ_JAEQCE010000066.1:0-28565 GCF_020738665.1 Microcoleus sp. PH2017_08_TRC_O_A | reverse complement strand
TGCTTTCACCCCAGCACCAGGGGGGATGGACTTCGGTTTCTAGGGTACTTCCGTCACCATCATGTTCCACTCAGTTATCCAGGTCGTCCCTGGCTAGCCGTCCTCCGCATTGCTTATATAGCAAGGGTTTCAGCTAAACGAATCGCACTCTGAGAATATTGGCAGAGCCATTTAGGTCTGCATTGATTACAGTTCCATCAGCAGAACGATACAATCCACGTTTAATTCGTTTTCCAGATGCTTTCCACTCAGGCGGTTTTTCACCGTACTTGGGCAGGGAGTCTCCATCAAGAAAACTACTTTTGGACGTATATGCTTCTTCTGTTTCGGTAAACTTAATGCCGTGCAAGTTGCACAGTTGGCTCAAACGAGCTTTTAACTTTCCTAGTGGCATTTGAACAAACTTTTGATTGTTCAGTTTCCCCATATCAACATTAGACTTGAAAGCCTGGTTCCATCCAATTACTAGATTGCCGATACCATGTTTCAAGCAATGGTCAATAATTAGCTTCGCAGCTTTGTTGGTGCCATCGCGCATCTGGTGATTGCGCTTGCGGGTTATGCGGTCTAGCCAGCTATCCCAATAACCCGTGGGCTTTCCTTCTTTTCTGGTCGCTACTTTTTTGTTCCACAATTGATTCATCGCTTTCATAGCGCGAGCATCAATCAAGAAGGAATTTCCGAGTGTGTCAAGACAAGCCGCTAAATTGTCGGCAGTCCCCAAATCAATTGATAATGCTTGACTACAATCTAAATCATGCTGTTGACATTCTACTTCGTAAGACATTTCTAAGTAGAAAGCACCATTTTTAGGGAGAATAGTGAACTCTTTAATTTTCGCGCAGTCAAGATTTGACGGCATCGGCAGAAAAAATTCAGTAATCCCAAACCAGCGACGCACTGTTAAGCCTAAAGAAAACCGCAACTGATTACCGACAATTGCTGGTTTTAACCCTCCAGAATTTGGGTAAGCTACTTTAAATAACTTAGACCCGGTTAGATAGTTTGGCGGTTGAGGTTTCAAGTGCAAATTACCTTGAAGGTATGAGTTTCTTAATTCTTTGAAACTTTTAAATGCCTCTGTTGCAGACATCAGGGTTTGCTGCATAGGTGTGGAAGGCAACGATTTAGCAACCATTGACTTAGAGATTGATGGTTCAAAAGACAAGTCGAATTTTCCGGTTAGTAGTTTTCCGGTTTTAAAAAATGTCTGACGAGCGAAGTAAACAGCGCTATTGTACAACTTGCCGGATTGCCGACAAAGATACTGCAACACAGCTTCAACTTCTTTAGTAGGGGACAGTAATACTTGCTGCACTCCCATTGTTTTTTTGATTTTAGCCACCTCTTTACCCGAAAGTTAGTTGATTTATTTAGTTGAGGTGATTATAGTGGATAAGTTAACCTATAACAACAAAACTTTATGTTACCTCTTCCAGAGTACCAAACCCACAACCACGTCAAGTTCTTGCTTAACTACCATTTTGTGTTTATCCCCAAACGCCGAAAGAAAGTTCTAGTCGGTAGCGTAGCAACTAAGCTGCGTGAAATATTTTTAGCGCTTTCAATCGAGAAAGATTGGAATATTTTAGCTCTGGAAGTAGCGCCAGATCACGTACATTTATTCGTGGCGGTTAAGCCGATGGACACGCCCGCATTGGTCATCAAAGCATTCAAAGGACGTTCTAGCCATCATTTAAGAGCTGAATTTCCAGAACTAAAAAAGCTGCCGTCTTTGTGGACGAGCAGCTATTTTGTTAGTACCGCTGGTAATATTAGTAGTGAAGTCGTTAGAAAGTACATAGAAGATCCACATCATTCTGCTAACTAAGAAAGAACACTCTTGACTGAAGTCCCCCGTGTCGCTTCCCACGAGCGGGCTGAAGCCACGCTCGTTTCCCGCTTCCAGTATTAATTTTTATGATCTTTACCATTCCGAGTGGGGTGGGTGCAAGCAGGGATACCGTGAAAAAATACTTGTGTGGCGCCCTCAATCAATTACTGCCCAAAAGTACCAGTACAAGGACTTCTGCGACACTCCAACTAAGTTCAGCATTGGATTAATTCGATCGCTCTTCTTGAAACTATCTGCGTTAATCTGCGTTAGTCCGTGGTTTTCTGTTCCTGCATCAACGCTTAAAATATCATCGCGGGCGATCGATCTGCTTCATTCGATCGCCCCTTCCCCATAATATTTATCCCAAATCTGCGATCGCACTCCTAAACGAGCTGAGCTGCTTCAGATTTTCCCGATCGATTTCCCCGAATAATTACTTTTGTAGTATACTTGTAATTCAAGCGCCATCGCGCGCAGTTATCAGACTCAAGTGTTTGCAAGGGTTGTATCGCAACAAAAATTTATGGCAAGTTTTCGGGACATCCTTAAATACTACACCCGCTACAGTCAAATCTCAGTTCTCAGCATCGGTGCATCCAGCCTGTTTGCGATCGCGGATTTAGCTGTGCCCTACGCGATTGGGCAACTCTTAAATGTATTGTCCGATCGACCTCCAGATACAGTAACGCAAAAATCGATCGCAGCGATCGCCTCACTTACCCAGCAGTCACCCAGCAAGATATTATCGCTATCCGTCTTGCTGGGCTTGATTTTTGTGGTAACAGTCGTCAAAGCACCCATAGAACTTTGGATGGGAAATTGGTTCCATTGGGTAGTACCCTTGAGAGCAAGGCGGGATTGGATGAAAGGAGCGATCGGCAAAATGCTCACCTTACCCTTAGAATTCTACGACGAAAACAACGCCGGTCGGATTTCCAGTCGCATCGCCAAAGGCATCGCCAACCATACTTGGACATACCCAGAAATTGCCGCTGAATTCATCCCAGAAGTCGTCCGCTTAATCGGCATCTTTGCAGTTATTTGGTTAATTGAATGGCGCATCGGCTTATTAATTTCAATTTCCTTCGTATTTATCCTCAGTTTCACCCTCAAAGGCCTCCAAGGGCTGACTCGGCGCGAAGAAATTCTGGATGAATACATCGAAGATACCGAAAGTCGCAACTCAGAAATTATTACAAACATCAAAACAGTCAAAGCTTTTGCCACTGAAACAAACGAACTAAAAAAGCAAACAACCAGACTCGATCGCGAGTTGAAAGTTGTAATTCAACGCATTCACAAAGGATACGTCATCCTGGGGACATACCGACAAGCAATCGTCCAGCTTTGCCTGTTTTCAGTTCTCGGTTTTAGTCTAGCAGCAACAGTCGCAGGTAAAATATCTCTGGGATATTTTGTTACGGTTTACACCTTGGCAAGTATGGCCTATTCGCAACTGCGCCCGATTAGTATTATCGCCGAATTATTTGCCCGCCGCTATTCTTCAATGATCCGCTTCCACGAGTTTATGCAGTTACCAGACGGTATTGATGCGGTGAATTTAGCAACTGAAAATGCTGTATCTGCTTCGTCTTATAGATTTAGCGGGAAAATTGAGTTTTGCGGGCTGACATTCGGGTACGATCGCGAAAAGCCAGTTTTGCAGGATATCAATTTATTGATTCATCCCCGTCAAACCATAGCATTAGTCGGGCGATCGGGTTCCGGGAAATCAACATTAGTGAAACTGCTGTTTCGATATTTTGAGCCTAACTCCGGCCGCATTCTGATCGACGGCGAGGATATTTCCAGTTTAAATGTCACTGGCTACCGCAAGCGTTTAGCCATTGTCCACCAAGAAGTAGACGTGTTTAACGGTAGTTTGCTGGATAATTTGACATACGGCAACCCGAAAGCAACTTTCGCCCAGGTTGAAGAAGCTTGTCGCATCGCCAGAGTTGATGAGTTTGTGAACTTGTTGCCCCAAGGTTACTATACCGTTGTCGGGGAACGGGGAATGCGGTTATCTGGCGGTCAGCGACAGCGGTTAGGCATTGCTAGGGCGCTGTTAGTGGATCCGGACGTGTTAATCTTTGATGAAGCTACTTCTAGTTTGGATTATGAGTCAGAGCGATCGATCCAGCTAGCTATGCAGAACATCCTCGGTACGCGCACCACCATAATTATCGCCCACCGCCTGAGTACAATTCGGGAAGCCGATGCGATCGTCGTACTCGACGGCGGTAAAATCGTCGAAGTTGGCAGCCACGACGAACTCTTGAACCAAAAAGGCATTTACCGCCGCCTGCACTCCCTGCAAGAAACTGGCGAATTAGTAAATTAGGAATTCCCACTGAACCCAGACTTCCGGTGCTATAAGAATCCTAGACACACAGGTGGCCAGAAACCTGTTTTTTAGCAAAATATTCCTTGTAACCTGTTTCTTGTAAGGTTCGTAGTGCGGACTTCAGTCCGCTTTCCGTTCGTAGTGCGGACTTCAGTCCGCTTTCCGTTCGTAGTGCGGACTTCAGTCCGCTTTCCGGCGGAGGACTTACAGGCGCGAACTGTTTTTGTTATGGTAATCGATCGGACGCGACATGACTTATGTGTTCAGTCTTGAATGATTAGAGTTTTAAATGTCATGTTGCAAAAAAAGAAGAATCTGCTAGGATGTTTAACTGTGGGTACAAATGGGTCGGTGCCCGAGCGGTTAATGGGGGCGGACTGTAAATCCGCTGGCTACGCCTACGCTGGTTCAAATCCAGCCCGGCCCACCACAATTCACATAAAAGTTAAAAATCAACAATTAAATTTTTTAATGGTATGTTTTTAATTTTTTACGCCCGTATAACTCAGTGGTAGAGTACCTCCTTGGTAAGGAGGAAGTCATGAGTTCAAATCTCATTACGGGCTTGGCTTTCTAAGACTTATGCCTTGACATTTTTAGAATATCAGCTAATCCCGATTAACGTTTTTCGATAACTTTGTTTATCAGTTTAACAAAAAAAAGCATAACTGCCCCTAATGTTAAGATTTATCAGAAAACTGGGTTGAAAACCCCGTCCTTTTAGGACAGCTTTAATTTCTAGGATCTATTCCTAAAAAATTGCGTAAACTAGAAAGAAGTATAGTATACTATAATAGTCAAGGTTAAACTCCTTTACCATCGTGAAACAGTTAAGACACACTTTTAGGTATAAACCGGGGGACGCAGAGCAGCGAAAACTCTTAAAACAGCTAAAGGGTCAACGCATCCTTTTTACCAGTAAAAACAAAGAACTTTCTTGATTTGTTAAGTAGGGTAGGGCATACCCAAACTCTAGGCTTGTATCCTAGTACGCTTTTGGAGATAGACCCTCTGGGGTTGCTGTGAGTTAGGCTCGTCAATTTGTACTATTGTACGGTTGAAAGGTTTAAGAACTGCCGCAAGGACATGGCGCTTAAAGGTCAGTCGATGAATTAAGAATCCCCACACCTTTAGGTTGGGGAGTGTCAAATCCCGTCTTCGTAGGTTGCCCCTAGGGTTTTTTATTTCATAGCGCCCAATAGCCGATGTAGAGGTTAGATGTCGGTTAACAGTTCGGTGATTTTGTCAGGGCTGACGCTGTAGATGCTAGCCGTATAAGCAATCATTTTAGCGTCAGCCCCTAGTTGTTTAAGCACCTTGATAGCAGAGTTTAGTGGAATAGCTTGGTTGTCTGACTTGGTTAGTAAGTCAATAGTGGTCTGGGTAGTCTGTCGTCTTTTATAAACTGTGTCATTCATTGTTGGGCTATGACCTAAACTCATAGCGCGAGTTTCAAGACTTATCCCGCTCATCATTCCATTAAGATTACTGAGGTGTCGTAATGCGTGAGTCTGGGTAAACTTGCTCCAACTTTCTAAGCGGTCACGAGCCGATTTGTTGTATTTTCCGACTATTGTATTAGGGTTAGTTGAAACCAGGTTGAGTTCCGGCAGTTTGGCTGACTTGATTTCTAGTTGCTCTATCAAGTTAGCGTGAGTAGGGGGTAACAACGGAATAGTCAAGCGGTAGCCTGTTTTGGTTGTGGTATTCAGTGCAGTTTTATCCCCTACTACGGCAATCATTTTTGTGTTTATAGGGTCACTCAATGCGGGGATAGTAGCACCATCTTTGGTTTTAAACGGTTGGTTTACGTTCTGAATGGCAAACACTTCATGCACTCGCAGACCGTACACTATCTGCATTGAGAACACCCATAACCAAGCTTTTCGAGATTCTAAATGGTATCGCTTGTCATTGGCGGGAATATTTAGTACGTCGTTGCGTAGTTGCAAGAAATCCTCAATTGATACAGCTTGCAAGTCATCACGATAAATGGTTTGCTTGCCGTCAATATTGCTTAACTCCTCACGCAGTCGAGAGTCGCCAATAGTTTCGGCAAGTTTTTTCATCACGGACAAACAGGTCTGACGAGTTTTACTACCTGTTTTCTTGCTGTTAATAACTGACATTACGTCGGTGAGGTTTACTATTGTATCTTGCGGTAGCAGCTTGTAATATTGCCCGTATGCGTCATACCAGATAGATAGATGCGAAGCATTTTCTTTGTCTCGCTTCTGACGCTTTTTAGTGTATCCGTCCCAGTATCCGGCTTCTACTTTTGCGATCGCCTCACCAAACGTTATTAGGTCATTCCTGACGACGTTCTTTCCTAAGATTACATCGTCGTACCAACTCCAGAACTCTGTCTCGCTAGAAAGTGATTCTAGCGCGGTAGCGACTAGATGCGCTTTCTTCAGAGCGTCGGAGACACCCTGCATCGTCAGATTGCACCCACAGGACTTGTTGAATGGTTTGTCACCCAGTTTGAATTGGAGGGTGATGTAAGACCCCTTAGCTTTGCTATCTTTCTTCAACGCTACCACTTTGGGGCTTTCTTTTTGTGCCTCCTTCAGATAATCCAGAACCCGCTCATAGCCAATTAGGTAGTCTCCCCAGGTGCTAACGGTGACTGATTTAGATTTTTCGCTCATTTTTCGCTCATTTTTCGCTCGTTGAGTCTGCTTGTTGTCTACAGCTTACAGCGAAGAACTCGTTTTTCAATCAGATGCGGAAACAAGTCTTCTGAGATGAGCGATATATGGGCTGGAATGTCGTAAACTCATTAATTAAGTGAGGGGGTGCAATTCAAATCTCGCCAAGGGCTGGGAGTAAATTATCTCATAAAAAAAATATATGTGGTTGAATTGCGTGTTCAACCACCAATTCTATTTTTTAAGAGTAGCTTGCAAATAAACCAACGGATCTTCAGCCACCCAACCAGAACCAGAATTGTACCGAACTTCAAAATGCAAGTGAGATTGCGGAATATCCCGTTTTCCCGTCATCCCCACACTTCCCAAAACTTCTGGCGATCGCACTTTTTGACCGACTTTCACCGCAATATCTCTTACATGAGCGTAGCGCGTTTGCTTCCCCGCTTGATGGTTCACGACAACTAAATTCCCGTAATCCCCCTGCGGCCCCGCAAAGGCAACTGTACCTCCGCCCGCAGCCAAAACCTGCGTACCTTCCGCCGCCAAAAAATCTACACCGCTGTGGAAAAAAAACTCACGACGTACCGGATGCCACTGCCGCCCGAAACGCAAACCTTCCACCGCTGGGGCGGGGAGCGGGAAGCCTTGCACCAACGATGTTGCATCGGGATTTACCGAAGGTGCGATCGACCTATTCACCTTTGGCACAAACACCGTTTGTCCCAAAGACCTGCACCCATTCGCCTCAAATAGCAAATCTGCGGGGACTTGATAAACTTGGGCCAATTTTTGCCAATTCCAGCCCGCAGGCACTTCTACGAGCCTGCCATCGTAGGGAGGAATGACGATCGCACTTCCGGCACTAACTCGACCTCCCCGCAACATCGGATTTATCCCAATCAGCGCCGCTGTTGGCACATTGTACTGTCGCGCTATACTTTCTACCGTTTCGCCCTGGAGAGCGATGTGGCGGCGCGATCGAGCCAAAGCCGCCCCCAGGCAATCGCGGGCGGGGTTGGGGGTTTCTAAAGGTGCGCCGGGAGGAAGATTTGCCGCCGTTTTTTCAACAGGGGCGATCGAGCAAATCAGTGCAGAAATGACTAGAAATAGGCGTTTATAACTCATTGCGTACAGAAAAAAGTATTCATTTCGGACAATTGACAATTTTTGAGCCGAGTGAAAAGGCTTATTTGAAAACTCCAGCCGTACCCCAGACTGTAAATCCCAGGCTAAGCCAAGTTACGATGAGAAGAATTATTAGTTTTTGTCGTTTTTGGCAAATCAGGCAATTTTTGCCCGTGATGCCCCTGTTGTGTCTGCTTGCTAACAGCTATGTTCTTGAGGAAGTGGTACGCCCCGCCCCGCTTCCTTCCCGTCGCCAAGACAAAAATGCTTAATGCCGAACGTGTCTGCGGGGATGAGGTATTCAGCGGGAGTTGTTAAATATGAGTTTATCTTTTAAGCAGTTGACCCTTTATGTCACTTTGCTGTCTGTTGGGGGAGGCATCGGATGGTTGGGGAATCGCTATCTACAAGGCTCAAACAATCCAGAAACCGGATCAGTTTTGCCCGTGGTGCGCCAGCAAATCCCCTCCTATGTGTCTCCTCCTGTTCAGGAAAATCGCCCAGTCGATCGCAGCAATCCCAATTTTATTGCTGAAGCAGCCGAAAAAGTCGGCCCGGCTGTAGTGCGGATTGACGCATCGACTAAGGTGACAAATCAAGTCCCCGAAGCTTTCAACAATCCTTTATTTCGCCGATTTTTTGGGGACAATTTGCCCAAGCCGGAAGAACGAACCAAGCGGGGTACCGGTTCGGGGTTTATTCTCACTGCTGACGGCCGCATTGTGACTAATGCTCACGTCGTCTCCGGAACGGATACTGTGAAGGTGACGCTCAAAGACGGCCGCGAGTTTGAGGGTAAAGTGCAGGGCGTCGATCCGCTGACGGATGTTGCTGTTGTGAAAATTAATGCCAAGGAACTCCCGCAGGTGACTTTGGGTCGATCGGACAATATTGTACCCGGACAGTGGGCGATCGCGATCGGCAATCCTTTAGGTCTCGACAATACCGTGACTGTGGGCATTATTAGCGCCACGGGTAGAACCAGTTCCCAAGTCGGCATCCCCGACAAACGAGTCCGGTTCATCCAAACCGACGCCGCCATCAACCCCGGCAATTCAGGGGGCCCGCTACTGAACGACCAAGGCGAAGTAATTGGCATCAATACCGCCATTCGCGCCGACGCTCAAGGCTTGGGATTTGCAATTCCGATCGAAACCGCCAAACGAGTGTCAGATCAGTTATTCGCCAAAGGTAAAGCAGAACATCCCTATCTCGGCATTCAAATGCTCAGCTTGACTCCCGCCACCAAGGCAGAAGTCAACAAACAACTCGATAATAAAATTACGATCGATCGAGGCGTAGCCGTGACGAGAGTCGTGGAAAATTCCCCTGCCAAACAAGCCGACTTGCGCGCTGGAGATGTCATCCAAAAAATTGACGGAATTGCGGTCAACACTCCCGGGGACGTACAAGAACGGGTGGAAAACACTGCTGTGGGCAAAGAACTCGAAGTGGAAATTAACCGTTTCGGTCAAGTTCAGAAAATTAAAGTACGTCCAGGTGCTTTTCCCATATCGGGGAGTCCAACCGGTGGTTAAGGATCGCGAATTAAATAATTTACACATATTTGTGGGAAGGGCGTCCCGCCCGTCCTTTCTGGAAGGGCGGGACGCCCTTCCCACAAGAACCATAAAAATTGTAAGTTATTTAATTCTCATTCCTAAGTTCAAGCGGTGGAGTTGAAAAACAAATCTGATGCTGGATAGTCCTAGACGCAAAAACCGGGTTTTGCTACCCAAATCATCCGTGTATCGCCAGGTATACAGGATTAAAAACCCGGTTTCTTAATTCGCTGTCCGTCCAGGAATGTTTATTTTGTCAACAAGTTTCATCTTTCTGGCTTCCCCAAGCCGCCGCTCTTTGTTACTTTTCTTTGGTAGGGTTTGGTTGAATCGAACTCGTGCTTGCTAAATTTTCTTCTAGGTACATCCTCTGCTCCATTTGTCTCAGAAAATAGCCTGTCATCATCGCTGAAGCTAGCAAACCTGCTAAGTTTTCGCGGTCTGTGGTAATTTCGACGTTAAAATTCTCTGAAGGCAGGACGCCGACAAGTCCTTGAACGTTATGAGAGATAATTTCTCTGATTTCTGGGCTGGCGGACTTGGCGATGCGGGCTAGAACCTCCGGGGATTGGTGCTGGAGGTACTTCAGAAGTGGATTGACTGCGGTTTGTTGGGCATTGGAACTATCAAAGTCAGGGTGAAAAACCATTTGGCGATTCTTAATTTCTGGCTTGCTACATTCTACTTCAAACTACTCCTCATTGCTTGGGTACAAATTTGCCTGAAAGTCAAGTTGTAATTGTTTGGGCAATTGGTCTACTTGAAAATACCGGTGAAATTTTTCGGTAACTTGTAGCCAGTACGATCGCCCATCCGTTGGCTTTCGTTTCCGCACAAAACCCATTTCTACCAGTTCCTGCACTTGTTGGTAAGCCCCCGAACCCCGCAAATTAACTAAATCTGGCTGCGTGATGCCACCTTTGAGGGCGATCGCCGCCAGCGTCCGCAAAGCCCCAACACCTAATTCTGGGGGTATTAAAGTTTGCATTAAACTCGCAAACTCGTCTCTGAGTTGCAGGCTGTATCCTGTCGGGGTTTCGACGACTTCTAGGGCACTGTCGCGGTGGGAAGAGTCAGACATGAGCTCGATAATCGCATCTTCGGCTTCGGATCGATCGCACTTAGCAATCTCGGCAATCTCTACCAGCGACACCGGCTGACCTTTTAAATAAAGTATGGCTTCTATTGTTGTGGCTAAACGAGTCATTGGGGAATTTGTAATTAGAAATAGAGACGGTGAGTGTTGAATTGAGAAGGATGGAGTTATCTAGGAGAACCGGAAAAAAGCAATTAGACATTAATCAATCTAACTGTCTGCCAGTCAGTTCTACAAATATATCCTCTAAATTAGAAGGACGAACCATCATACCAGTCTTATCCTCTTTCGCATCCAGATAAAAATTCGCTTCTTCCAAAGTCGGGAAAAACTTGTAGTCCCAGCGATCGCCTATTTGCTTCATCACCAACCCTTGACCGTGTTCTTGCCGCAGTTGCGCTAGCGTTCCCAATTGAATCAACTTACCGCCGTCCATAATCCCGATGCGATCGCACAAATACTCTACCTCATCCATATAATGCGTCGTCAACAGCATAGTCATCCCCTGCTTGTTCAAATCTAGAATAATTTCCCACAACCTGCGCCGCGTTTGCGGGTCTAACCCTACAGTCGGTTCGTCCAAAAATAAGATTTCCGGTTCATGCAAAAGCGATCGGGCAATTTGCAACCTCCGCTTCATTCCACCCGACAAAGTTTTGACTAAATCATCCCGTCTTTCTGCTAATTCTACATATCCCAACCACTGTTTAATCAACTGTTGCCGTTTCGGGTTGGGGATGTGGTGCATCCGCCCGTGAAACTCCATATTTTCCCATACAGAAAGCTCATTATCAACGCTAGTTTGTTGCAACACAACGCCGATGGACTGTTTAACTTGCAAGCTTTGACGCATCACGTCATATCCAGCTACCTGAATTTGACCGCTGCTGGGTTTAGTCAGCGTAGTCAGCATCCGAATTGTCGTCGATTTTCCGGCACCGTTGGGGCCCAGGAGACCGAACATTTCTCCGGCTTCAATCGTGAACGAAAGGTCATTGACAACAGGAATTTTGTTGTAGATTTTGCAGGCATTTTGCAGGGAAACAGCGGCAGTCATAGGTATTTTTGTATCAATTATTGCGATCGATCTCTTGTTTCTGGGCCAGAGTTTGCCTGGTCAATCAACCATAATACTTGTGGCGGGTTTACTAACAATCTCAGATTCACATCCACAATAATATCTATCAACCTGCCCCAACCAAACGACAAAATTTGATGGCGGGCAATTCAACAGACATGATATCATCTCTGGATGCAGCAACAAGTGCGATCGACTAAATTTTCTGGTAACACTCATCGTTAAAAATAGCATAAAAATTAGGTTTTTATGCTATTTTTAACGAAGAATCTTGTTAGGGCAACCAATCTGAGTCTCACCCTCAGGTATCAGGCTGATTTTTTTATCAGAAAGAATTGGTTGAATGCCTCTCCCCGATCGGGAGAAATTAAAATCAGACTATTCATTACTTCAATCCTCTTCCTTCTAGGTAGAGGTCGCTCTCAAACTGTCAACTGTCAACTGTCAACTGTCAACTGTTGAACGCTGGCATTACCCGCTTATTGCGGTTGAGTTAAGTCAGGGGTCAGTTCCACGATCCGCTTGTCAAGTTGGCGCGCGACTGAACTCATTGTTATAGCGGGTTTCTTGCCATCAACATACAGAATCATCAGATAACTTCCTATTTTTCCCCGTCGAAATACCGCGATTTCGAGATTCATCGTCACACCTTGTATTTTTCCTTGATTTGTCCACCCACGCGATACCTCCCCAATCTTTTCTTCTAAAGTTAAATTAGTAAGATTAGTAAATTGATATTCATTCTTACCACTACTGTTTAAACCTTTGGAGAACTCTTTAGCAAAAACATCTTCACGCATATCTGCGTCAAATTTAGCTCGCTCGATCTGGTTGGTCAGTTTTTGTGTAAATCCTAGGATTATTTGAAAATGCTGGTCGTCGTTTTTGTTATAACCAAACACACTTGCTGGTTTCAATATCTGGAGACCGCTGACCAGTTTTTGCATGGTCGCAGGTGGCATCTCTACAAAACCTGCGGGTAAGTCTTGTAAGGTCAGGACTAGGTTGGGCAAGTCCGCTGCGGGAGTTGGAATATCCGCAGATAGAGTATTGGGAAGAGAGCGAATTGGAATTGCGATCGACTCTTTGCCAAGCGCACTGGCCAATCCAGCACTAATGAGCAAACATACCAAGAACACAAGTTTTTTTTTCATTCTTATTGCGGTTGAGTTAAGTCAGGTTTCAGTTCCATGATGCGCTTGTCTAGTTGCCGCGCGGTCGAGCTACTTGTCATAGTGGGTTGTTTGCCGTCGAGATAGATAATTGCGACAAAACTTCCTATTTTTCCCCGCCGAAACAGCACGAGTTCGACATTGATGAGTAAACCTCGTATTTTTCCTTGACTTCTCCATCCACTCGATACATCGCCAATCTTATCTTCTAAACTTAAAGGCATAGCATTAGCAAAATTAAATTCCTTGTTGCTACTGTTTAAACCTTTAGAGAACTCTTGTGCAACTTTCTCTTCACGGACTCCTGCATCAAATTGAGATCGATCGATTGCGTTGGGCAGTTGTGTTGTAAATCCCATGACTATTTGAAACTGCTGGTCATCACTCTTTTGATAGCCAAACACGCTTGCTGGTTTAAAGTCAGGCGTACCAGTGCCCATTCTTTTGAGACTCGCAGGTGGCATTTCTGTAAAACCTGCGGGCAAGTCTTGTAAAGTCAGGACTAAGCCGGACAAGTCTGCTGCGGGAGTTGGAATATCGGCAGACAGAGTATTGGGAAGAGAGCGAATTGGAATTGCGATCGACTTTCCGACAACTGCACCGCCCAATCCAGCACTAATTAGCAAACACACCAAGAACACAACTTTTTTTTTCATTACTTCACCCTCTTGCGATTACCATGACCAATCTCTAACTCACTCTACCCCCAAAACGCTATCTTTTACTCTACCGCTTCTAATTCCTCTAATTCTTGTGTAGACTGCCATCCAGCTTGCCAGAGCGATCGATCTTTGAGCTGTTTGGCGTTCAGCCAGAAACGGACATTTGGATCGCAAGCCGCCACCATTTCCGCAAAAACCCATTGACCTTCGTTTTTTCTGTTGACTACTTGAAAGTGCCGCCACCCCCAAGTTTTTTGGTGAGAAGTCCATCGGGAACCAACTAAATAAGGAAATTTTTGTTTTTTCGGCACAGTGTTTTTGTTGACAAATATATGAGAAAGCAAGTTAATTGCATTGACACTCCCCGCCCTATAAGTGCGGGGATTCTAGGTTCACAGTCGCAACTTGCTCAACCAGGGTTGCCCCAAGTAGAGTAGAGGTTACAACTCCCCCAGCGTTACTTTGGGGATGTCCTCCCCTAGATTTTGCTTTAAGCAAAATGTTGATAGCCGCGTTTGTATCTCTGTGCAGGTTACAGCCGCAAACACAAACATGAGTTCTAGCACTCAGAGACTTTCTGACAACTCGTTTGCATTGGCTGCACTCAGCACTCGTGTAGTGAGGGGGAATAGCAACAGCTAGTTTTCCAAACTTGGTAGCAAAATAGTGAATCCACATTCTGAATAGATACCAGCTAGCGTCTGCAATAGATTTAGCTAAGCAGTGGTTTTTGAGCATATTGCTAATTTTTAAGTCTTCGTAGGCTACTAAATCGTTAGATTTGCATACGTTACGCGCCAATCTCTTAGCGTGTTCATTCCGTTGCCTACTTACCCTTAAATGTTTCTTGGAATATCTAGCCCTTGCTTGACGGCGGTTGTTCGATCCTTTCTGTTTTTTATAAATGCGACGTTGAGCGTGCTTGATGTCAGGTTCAGATTTTCTCAAGAATTTAGGATTGGGTTCGTGATATCCGTTGGAATCTGTGTAGAAAGATTCCAAACCAACATCTAAACCGATCTCTTTCCCTGAAAGAGGCTGAATATCTCGACACTCAACATCGACGCAAAACTGACAGTAATAGCCGTCGGCACGGCGCACCAATCTCACTCGTTTAATAGCTACTACTGGATAAGTATGGATGTCCCATTTACCCAGCAACTTTAGCTCTCCGATACCCTTCTTGTCGGTAAAGGTGATACGCCGTTTGGTTGGAATTAGCGACCATCCACTTGTCTTGTACTCAACCGAGCGATTGGATCGCTGAAATTTTGGGTAGCCCTTTTTACCCGGTTTTTTCTTTTTACAGTTGTCGTAAAATCGAGATATAGACAGCCATCCCCGCTCGGCAGCAGCTTGTACTGCCATCGCATTAAGCTCTTTAACAAAGGCGAATTCTTGGCGCAGTTTTGTAGAATACTTGTTCAAAGCAAATCGATCTATCTTGTCTTCCCTTGATGCGTCCATCCAGTAACGAATTGATTTGTTGCGGATGAATTGCACCGTCTGAATCGCTTCGTCGATCGCTCGATATTGAGATGGTTTTGCTTTGACTTTGTATTCAAGGACTAGCATTGATTCTCCCGCGATTTTACGCTTATTCTAGTATACTACAAGCAGAAAAAACTTCCCGTAAAATATCAAAGCCGTCCTATAAGGACGGGATTTGAAACCCAATTTTCTGATAACTTTTTCTGTGGGATGATATTAATATCATAAATAAAAATTGTTCCTTAGTTCAAGTCATTCACCGGATATCCTCCCTCAGAAAGTTCCACATCTCCAACCGTTACCGTCCAGCCCGACTCCCACGCCTAACCCGGACAAAAATTTCAGATTGTTGCCGGCCCTTCTACAAATGCTGTACCGCGTGAAATTCATACCTGCGACAGTTGCTCAGTATTTAATAGAGGAGAACTCCCAACTCTTTACTCTGTCTGCAAGTAGATGGGTTTATTGTAACTTGCAGGAGTTTCGTCGCGGGACTCAAAAATAAAGGCAGTCTCGCGACTGCCCGTGTAATTAGTTATACCTATTCGATAGGGTTGATTTTTCAGCCGATCGACAAATAGCAAATTTATCCAGCACGAACTCAATCTTGAATCTCAAATCTAAAAGCAAATAACCCAGGTTTTAGTTGTGGACAATAACCCCGTTCTGCGAAACTTACTCAAATCTACTTTTAGAGCAGGTTTGACGCTCACTTCCTGTGTCTGCCAAAGCGGTGGGCCGCTTCCGATCCGCAGGCATTTTTCGGGTTCAACTCTCCCTACAAACATTTTTTCAATCCGAATTGTGTCTCATTGACCCTGTAGGGTTCAACAAAAAAGCACTTTTAGACAAGATTGACTAATTTATCTGATTCTGTTGCTGCCCCTTAATTACTTCCGTGTGAAGGCTTGTGGCCCGATAAATCCAGAGGAAGCTGGGGAAGCCGGAGTCGCACTGCATTTGTTTGCAGCCAGAGAGTGATGGCGTGCTTCCGCTGTGGAGTCACGTACTCTCCGGGTCTGATCACGCCAGCACAGACGCCGATGTTTTTAATAAGGGTTTCTCGCTCCGATGAACTTGCACCCTGTAGCAACCTGACTTGGGCTTTGATAAAATCCACGTTCATAGCAGAAAGTAAAAGTAACTAAAGAACTCAGTTAAATAGCGATGCTTTGGTTCCAATTGTAACTCTAAAACCACTTGGTACGAATCCAATTGATTCAAGATCCCCGGGATGGGGATCGGGGCCTCTAGAGCTAGCCAACTTTATTTACTTTATCTGTTTTTGCTAGCAAAAGTGTCACCATGCTAGCAGTTTTGACAGAATTTTCCATAGTTAAGAACTGTTACAAATTTACCTAGCCTCCTACAATAATGCAGAGTTTAGTGCTAACGCTACTCTCCGGGACTCAAAAAATTCAGCACAGTCTCCAGATCCTTGCCTTCTTACGTTTTAGCCTCCCCCATAGGGAAGGGATCGATCGCCAAAAATTCCTCTTACATCGCCCCTCTTAACACCCAGACACTACCACCTCACCCTATTGATTTAGATCCCCGCATATGCCTTGCTGTGGACTATAACTTTAGGCATACGTATTGTTACGGGGGCTACCATAAGCGAGCAAGTGTTAATTCTTGTTTATAGATGATATATTTTTTGGCTATTCTTCCAAAGCCATGATTTGTGTTAATTAAGGCAGCTTTATGATGTCCGCACCAACTAAGACTCGGAACTTCTGAGTCGATACATTTTGCTCTCTGTGGCGATGAATTTGTTTTCTAAATTCATTGGGGACGATCGCACACCGACGACAATTGCGAGTTGCGGCTAATTTTGTATAATTTATAACAGAGTGATTAATTCTAATAATTTAAAAACAGCACAATTTTCAATTTTTTCCCATCCGTCACTCGCTCCTAACAGCCAAAAAGATGGGTCAAACAAATCAATACGGCAATACCCACACCCTCAATCTTTAAAATCCCGATTTCACCTTCGCATTTGGTAGTCAATAGCAGTTATATATGGCGGAATTTGCTAGTTCCTAAACTTAAGAGTAAGTATCGAATTACAGCAAAACAGAAGCAATTAATGCCAAAATAAAAAAATAATTTTAGATTTAAGCTGACTTATTGAGGATTTTGGCATCAATCATTTTTTCATAAAACCATCGTTACAGCCATCATTGCGGTAAAAACAAACCTGGCTTTTGAGTCTGGAGAGGCTGGTCTATGGAGGTTTTGGAAATATTGGACGTACACGATAAATATTGATTAACACGCATCTACAATATGTTTTAGTTTCGCAAAAGGCATCGACCTGATAGCATATAAAATCCCCTCTCGCTGGCTCTGCGAAGGGGAAATAGTCCATGATATTATTGTTTAATACGCTCGATGTGTCGTTATCTTCTTGCACTATCAAGAGGTATGGATTGCTATACCTATCTTGACCCCCTAGCTAAGATAATTTCCCGGTGGTAAACCGGAAAATCATTAACTAAATCAACCTTTTTTCTGGCGTTGCAGCTTAGTTTTCCAATTGGCGATCGCCTTTTGAGCCGGCTCATAACTCTTAGTACCCGACGGCACCAGCGAAGCAGCTTCAACTGCCTCTTTCAACTTTCCTTGAGAGGCACGCAACTGAGCAATTTTGAGAATAGCTCCGCTCCACTCTCCAATCAACTGCTGAGCTTCTTCATGCTTTGGCTGACCGGGCTGAATTTTATTCGCTTGCTGGATGCCTTTACTGTAGGAAGAGGCAGCCCCCCGCTTAATTTGACTCGCAGCCGCCGATAGCAAAGCAGCATTGACATCCTGCTCTTTGGATAGCTCCTCCCACTGAACGATCGCCTGTTTCGACTGATTGTAAACCGCTTGATTCACATCAGGCATTAATTTAGCCGCGCCGATCGCCCCGGAGAAATTGCCCCTAGCAGCCCGCCCGTTAGCAATATCCAAAATCACCAAACTCCAGCGCTCAATATCCTGCTGAGCCTGCGGGTAGAGCGGATCGCTAGGCGGAATCGTTCGAGCCTTAACCACCGCTCTATTAAAACTAGAAGCAGAACCATCCTTGAGGAAAGTTTTTGCCTCAGCCCACACCTGCTGGCTTGAGGGAGGCTGCTTGCTATCAGTCGCTGCTTGTACCGCGCGCGGTTGGTTCTGCGCCACTCCACCACCAGCAGATTTTTGAGTCCCGGGGTTTTGGGCATTCTCAGCAGGCGATCGAGAATCTCCTTCCTGCTGACCGATAAAAATCGATTTGTTCGTCAGAAAAACACCCAACAGCAGCACCAAAGCGGTAGCTCCACTCCACAAAACTAACTGCTGTAAAAATGACTTATCCGATCCCCCGTTATCCGTATCCTCGGGCTGTTGCGAGTTCGGTCGATCGCCCCCCCCACCGCTTCCTGGTCTGACAGCATTCGGCTGCGACACAGGAGTCCTCTCAACCGAGGCATCAACCGCGTTGCGAGTTGCCTCGGGCACCTCCATTTGAGCAGTAGCCACAGCCATTTGCGGGCGATCGATCCCATCAGCCATCGCAACCGTCATATTGCCGTTGCGTCCGGCCAATGCAGAAGTCGGCACCCCAGCAGCATCAGGCAAAATCACCAAATGAGCCTTTCCAGGAGGATTCACCACCATCAAAGGTTCTTGTTTGGGACGCAAATGGTGGTCGCACAGCTCCGGTAGCCGATCGCTCAAGAAACGGTCTAAACCCTTAAGCGTCATGCACTGTCCCGATCGCAGCCCCTCTAAAAGCGCCGTCGTAAAAAATCCTTGACGCAGAGCAGAAGTTTCGCGCGAAACTTGATTCGGGCGGCAAGAAAGCACCGTCGGGATTTCCAGTTCCCGGGCCAGCTCTGCCGTTTGAGTGCCGATCGTTTCCCCCGCCTTCACTGTCTGGCTGCGGTTCATATCCACCAGCACCAACACCGTTTCCGTAGGAGCATTTTTCAGAGTATTCAACAGCAACTCTACCGGAATCCCCGTACCCTGAATGTCAGCCGGATTGCCATCAACAGGCATCAAATAATCCTTACCTTCATAGCTGACACCGTAGCCGCTGAAAAAACACCAAAGTAAATCTCCGTGTTGTAAATGTTCCGCGCAGAGGCTTTCGGTCAATTTCAGAATATTTTCCCGATTCGGATACGTAGATTGACCCCACAGCGACGGCGAGCTATCCGTCATCAACAGACATCCATCCGGCGCAAAACCAGCCTCCTCAGTCAAAAAACCGTAAAGTGCCTCTGCATCCTCTTGTGCATAACTCAAAGGCTGGAGTAACTGATATTGATTGATGCCTATTGCAATACAAGCGTGATGTTTCATCCCATATGCCCTATATATATAGTGGACAGATACATTTAACCCAGTAGAGGCTGGCAATCAGCCTCTACTGTGTATGGCGCGATGTGGTAAGATGCAATCTCACGACTACGCGGAGGTATCTCTCAAAGGCTTTAACAAAATGTTAAAGGCGCCATTTATCTCACGACCAATTGCGTGACCGCATTCAGGGGCAACAAATTGTTTGTTACCTGGTAATTTTGTGTGGCTCTGTCCACACTTTCAACAGCTTTTAGATCTATATTCTTCCATTACGTCTACTACAATACATCCACGTTTAGATGCTTGATGCTTCAACGTTTGAAAGAAACGGTATGCAGCTCATGCTACCATCGCTGCTGCTGTTTTGGTAGCCAACCGACCTTCCGGTGCTTTAGCATCTCGGTAGAGCGACTTTCGCTTAGTCCGCTTACCTCGATCGTTCTTCTTTCTGTTTGTGGCTGCTGACGCCTCGGCGAACCAGGGTTGGATTCGATGGTCAAGCTTGCACAAAACGATAACACATCGCCGTTTAACGTTAAAACGACTTTCGCCTCCTTAGTCAGATAAGTAGTTGTCCGAAGGCAGAACTGAAGTATCTGATACTCCTACTATATTGCAGTCAAAAATTATACCCTCTGCCTGCATTCATAAAATGACGTTAAATTGAATACACAGGTCAGTTTATTTGTTCTATGTGAACTAATTTTCAGCAAACTACACCAAACAGGAGTAAAGCGCCAATGGTCTCTACCGCCCCAAAAGAAATATCCACCCACAGGGAATCGCTATTGAAGCAAAAGCATCCTAAAACTCACAACCATTATAGGTTTCAGGATTTTTTTGCCTTCGATCGCGAGTTTGGTACAATTAACGACTGGAATAAGTCCCGCAACATTTTTACCAGCGAAGACTTCATCATCGGTTTAGTGGAGGGACTCGAAGAAGAAGTAGGCCCGGCGTCCTCTGTCATCATGTATACTATTGGTTGCCAGTGGGGGCTGCAAGATTCCGAATTTTTTCAAAAATGGTTTAGCGCCGAATTCAGCCAGAACATTCGCCAGTCGAATCTGATGTTCCTGCTAGAAACTTGGTGGTGGCCTTTCACTGCTCAAGGTTGGGGTCGCTGGGAAGTTGACATGAGCGATCGCAAACATGGCTGCATCTTCATCAACCTATTTGACTCAGCAGTTGCTCGAACTTTGGGCGACGTAGGCAAACCAGTTTGTCACCTATACGCCGGTTTGTTCGCCGGTTTCTTCGGAGCTCTAGTCAAAAAGCCTCTCAGTTGCATAGAACTCCAATGTTACTCAATGGGAGAAACCTATTGTAAATTCCTCCTCGGCAACCCAGACAAAATTGATGCAGCAGCATTCTGGCTCAACGAAGGTGCCAACGCCCGCGATATTCAAAATCGACTGCAACACGGTGAAATATTGCGGTAAACAACCTGGAAAGGCACATCCTCTGCCCTGCCTTTCCTCCCACCAATTTCGCGATCGCACGCATAGCGACCGATGGTGGGTATCTCCAGGCAGGAAGAAAGATGAAAAGTCAAACTTCATGGTTGGGTAAGTCTGTCCAAGACTTCTTTGGTCACTATAATTGGCTGGGACAACCTTTAGAAACCCAAAATGGCTCGACTTCTGGTCAAGCGCTGAGTTTAACGCGATCGGTAGCAGACTTTTTTCAAGCTATTTCTTGGGAAGGAATTCCCGAAGTAGGCGCCCTACCCCTACCGCCACCCTTGCCAGCAATTTCTATTTCTGAACCTGCCGAAGTCACCATTGACGATCTATTCGACCTCTTTTAATCTGCGTGGGGAATTGGAAATGGCCAATAGTTAATATTGGTTAGTTGTTATTTGTTATTGGTGGTAATTACGAAAACTATTACCAACTGCCAACTGCCAACTGTCAACTGTCAACTGTCAACTGTCAACTGACTTCCTTTTATCAATTACCGATTACCAATTAATTAAAATCATGCACCCTGAGATTGAGGCCCTGCTGGATCAGGCAGAAACCCGCTTTCTAAAAGGCGAAGAACTCATAGCCTTTAAGCGTCAAGCTGCAATCCTCGCCCAGCGCTTGAAAATTTACGAATTTTTGCGAGAGAAGGAAGCAAGCATCTTCCAACCAATAGCCAACAAGCTACAAGAAAAATTCCCCGACGAAAAAGAAGAAAACTTAGAACGATCGCTCAAACACTGGGTTTTAGTCTTGCGTTACTGCGCCATGGCCATGCTGCTGAACGATCGAGATTTTCTCGAACAGCGACTTCTCGACTGGGTTTCCGGTATAGTCGAAGCCCACCAAACTCAAAAAATCGAAGCAACTGTTTGCAATATGTTGCAAACTCGTTTAAAAGAACTGCTTTCCGAGCAAGCAAGAGCATTATTGCAACCATTCTTTGACCAAGCAAAATCAATGATTGTTGACCAAGGCAATAAAGAATAGGCAACAGGTAATACTTTAAAAAATGTAATTCAGGAACCATAAATTATGAGTTATAAGTAATAAATTTAATTTTAAACTTAACCCTCATAACTCCTTTTTTACAAACAATCAATTGCCAAATCCAAATTTCCTACATCGATAATAATTAACCTCTTCCGTCTTCCTTCCACGTCCCCATTGCCGATTACCGATGATTAATATTGCCGACTTGCTCAAACAGCCCCGCCTCCCTGGAAACTACTTTGCCAGCGATGCCTACGTCCGAGGCGACCTCGAACTAGGCCTGCTCGAAAACCGCCGGGGCGATCGGCTCATAGCCCTCCCAGAAACACTGATTCAAGCCATTTATATCGGCTTAGAACAAGAAACAGGCCAAGCCGCCCGCCTCGTGCTTTTCAACTGCGGTCGTTGGTGGGGGAAAAACTTCTACGTGCGCTTTTGCGAAGAAGTCAGCGAATACTACGGCCAGCCAGTTTCCGAAATGGAAATGGTAGAATTTATTCAGTCCTTGCAACAGTGCTGGAAAACTCACGGATGGGGAAAATTTGAATTTGACCCCAGCTATTCCGAACAGGGATTTTTAATAGTAAAGATTGGTAACTCTCTTTTTGCTAAAACAGCTCCCAAGTCGAAGCGGCCGGCCTGTTATTTAGAAGCAGGCATCTTAAGTTCCTTCTTTAGTCAGCTTACAGGTCGGGAACTCCACTGCCTGCAAACCTCCTGCGAATCCTTGGGTTCGGACTGCAACCGCTTTATTTTAGGACTGCGCGATCGCCTCCAACCGGCAGATTCTATGGTCGAAGAAGGACAAGCTCATGAAGCTATTATCAGTCAGCTTTGCCAAAAAAACTGACTCGTGTAACAGCTATTAGTTTATTGTTAATAGCTATCAGCTAGGTTATTGGGCGGCTATTTTATCCACCCGACGATCGAACATTACAGACAGTTAAATTATCAAAAATCTACAGAGTTTAAAAAATGGCTCTAGCTATTTCAAAAAAGTTTGACTGTAACTCAATAAGCTTGGGTTAGCTAAGCGTTTCATTGCTGTCCCCGCTCCCTTCGGGAGCGATATGTTATGAAAGCAATCACCAAGACTTTCTTGGGTTCTCAAGTAACAACAGGTGCAGGCATAAAAATTATCTTTTTAACCCAAGCTTAAGTAGTTGGACAAGATTAATTACACTGCGATGCTCGCAAAGCTTCCCAAGTAGTAATTCCCGAGCATTTTTTGTGTAATTAATTGTGTCAGGTTACTTATTGGACTATAACTCGCACCTAGACAATTCATGACTTACGTTAGAACAATACTCCGGACATAATTTTGGCTAATTTTAATGCTCAAAGTCCTATCGAGGCAACTGCTGGAACTCGATATTTTTTTTAATATCAGTGGTGGAGCCTAACAAGATAAAAAATTACTCTTGAAGTTTAACGCCAAAAAAACGTTACATAACAGTTCAAAAAACTGTCAGTATTGTTAGAAACTCATAAAATTTAAAAACAATCACAACCTCAAACTTTTTTCTCAAACTTAATGGACGCCAATGAACTTCTAAATCGATATGCAGCCGGCGAAAGAGATTTTAGACAGGCCAACTTGCGCGGCATTGTGTTGAGTCCGATCGATTTATACCGTTCCAGCGATGCCCCAACTCTACGTTTGGACAATCTTAACGAACACCAGCACAGACCATACTTAATCGGTGCTAACCTCAGTCAAGCCGACCTCACAAAAGCCCATCTGAGCCGAGCCAACCTCAGCAAAGCCGACCTCAGCGGAGCCAATCTGACCGGCGCCAACCTCATGGCAGCAAGTCTCAGCGGAGCCAATCTCACCGACGCCAATCTCACCGACGCCAACCTAGCGGGAGCTCACCTGAATTGGGCAAACCTAACAGGAGCAATTCTCCCCAAGGCAAATCTCATAGGTGCAGATATGAGCGCAGCAAACCTCACCAAAGCCGTTCTGAGCGAAGCAAATCTAAGTAAAGCCTATCTGATTAAAGCCAATCTCAACGGCGCAAACTTGAAAGATGCAGACTTGACTCTAGCAAGTCTCAAAGAGGCAGACTTGAGCGACGCACAGCTCACCGGAGCCGAATTGTCCAAAGCCAACCTAGCCGGAGCCAACTTAACCCGTGCCGAACTCAGCAAAGCCAACCTCAGCAAAGCTAACCTCAGGCGAACTAACCTCACTCAAGCTTATTTAAACAGCGCGTGTTTGAGCGAATCAGATCTCAGCGAAGCTTGCTTGGACAGAGCAAATTTGTGCAAAGCAGATATGAGCAAAACCTACCTCAGAAAGATTACTTTGAATGGCTGCCACTTAAGCGGTATCAACCTCAGCGGGGCAGATTTGGGCGGTGTAGACTTGAGCCGCAAACTTTTAACCGGAATTAATATGGCAGAGGCATTGTTGAACGAAGCCAATTTCAGCGGTGCTTATTTGATGGAAGCTAACTTGAGTGGAGCCAACCTCAGCAAAGCCAACTTGAGCGGGGCATACCTGATCAATGCCAACCTTTCTAATTCTTGCCTGCGTGAAATTGACTTGAGCAAAGCTAACCTCAGTAAAGCCAATTTGCGGAAAGCTGACTTGACAGGAGCAAACCTCCGCGGAGCCATTCTGAGTGAGGCGGATTTGGGGGGAGTTAACTTGCTTGGAGCCATTCTTCCTAACGGCAAAATCTATCACGGTTAATGCGATACCAGTCCGCTAAAACAATACAACCGTTGCCCCTTGCTCCAAGCATTTCTGTAATCAGTCATTCCCGCTCGAAAATGGTATGACTTTCCTTGATTATTTACCGACTATAGTGCGGTTGATGTCGAGAATCGGAAAAAATAAGCTGACTTCTTCAGCAGTCAGATATTGTTTTATTACCTTTTTCATGACATCGTAGGTCACGGTCGAACTATTACGACTGTGAACAGCGCCTAAAATACTTTGCAACCAAAGCAGCAGCCGATCGCGCAACCGTTCAGTATCATTAATCAACAGTGCTGTCGCCGAATGCCTCAATACCCGCACACCATCTCCACGGCACTTTTCAGTCAGATCTTGAGAACCGCGGCGATATAAACTAGGGTCGATAGACTGCATTTGTGCTTCCACCTGCCGAATAATTTCTTTTTCAGAGGCTTGAAGTTTTTTATAAGCGCTCATCCGGTGATTTAAAGACTGAAAGTAGTCTTTCAAAAATTGCAGCTCTTCGGCAGTGGCGTAGCGTCCGTCTGCTTCCGTGCTCAAACGCGCAAGTTGGCTCAACATAGATTTTTCTCAACTACTAAAATACAAACATATCAGTTTTAAGCTTCTTTAGTACGAACTAAATATTGTCCTACTTGGAAGCGGGTTTCATTAAGCTGTGTAACGATCGAACGAGTAATTAACTTTCCCGATTCTACAACTACTTGACCCGTAATTGGGTGTAACAAATCTTGCTGAGCTCGGCGACCGATCAGAGCTTCCACATTTTCAATAGCATTAATGTACATCCCGGCAGGTATCTGTACAACGACACCCTCGCCCATAATTTGAGCCTGACAAGCAAGTCGCGAATTGGATGCCGCTGTAGTAATGACCTCCAGCGTCCTCCTCTCGCGGCGGTTCATGTCAGACAAACCTTCCATGCCCTCTTTAATGTAAACGTGGCAGGTAGCGCACATTCCTCGCCCCCCGCATTCCTTAAGAACGTCTAAGTCTTTGGAAAGTAAGGCAGCCAGGATATTCGATCGGGTTTCCACTGCCATTTCCTCGGCAATTGGATCGAGTCTAATAATTTTAACCATATTGATTTTTCATCCTGTCAAGTTCAGTATGCAAGTGCGATCGACATATTCAAAGCCAAAAAAATTTGGCTAACACTCAAAAAAGCTAAGATGGCTTGACGACAGCATCAACTTCTGGCTCTCTAACCCAGATTGCATAACCGCTAGCTGTTTTGGTAATCGCTGTTGAGTCACCCCTATTCGCCAACTTAGCCACGATGGCTAAAACCTTCGATGGTTCTTGGACGGCTTTGAAAAAACTGTAATACTCACAATCAACTAAAATAGCAGCCACAGGCAGTTCCAGATCCGGCACCCGAATCCGGCAAGATTGATACTGACTGCGAAACTCAAGGATTTTGGTAGGTGCGACCGTGCGATCGCTCCTCGGAGGCTGAGAATGAACCTGAGATAACATAGCAGTACCTGGCGATCGATTCAAAAAATTGAATTTTTGTCAGCATTCTTTACATATTTTAATACTAGCTCAAGCTTTTTCTATAATTAGACCGATGCAACATTCTAAGTACCGTATTTTAGGGCTAGTCGGACAAGGGCAATTTGGTCGAGTTTTTTGTGCCAGCGTTCGAGAAACTCCCGCCAAGGACTCCCGCCTCACCAGCCAACTGGTTGCTCTCAAAGAACTCAGCCATCAAAAAGCCCCAACTAGCGAATTTTTAAGAGAGCTGTGGTTTCTGATCACCTTGCAGCACCCCAACATTGTCACCTGCCGAGCTCTCGAACACACAGCCACAGGCAGATACTTGGTTATGGACTACTGCGAGGGAGGAACTCTCCGTAACCTGCTCAAACAAGACCGTCCCTTGCGACTGCTCGAAGGTTTACAGCTAGTCATGGAACTTTTAGCAGGCTTAGACTACGCCCACCGCCGAGGCGTAGTTCATTGCGACATCAAACCCGAAAATATCCTCCTCACTCTAGGCTCCAAAGGTTGGTCGCCGAGGCTATCTGACTTTGGCATCGCCCGCCGACTTCCAGAAATCGGTACAACTCGCCTCCACCAAGAAATTTCTCCTGACGCTACCGTAGGTTCCCCCGCTTACATGGCCCCAGAGCGGTTTTACGGTCTTTATTCCCCCATGTCAGATATATATGCAGTGGGAATTTTGCTGTTTGAGTTGCTCATGGGCTACCGCCCTTTCGGCGGAGCCCCCGGAGACTTGAGGTGGGCGCACCTGAATCAACGCTTGCAACTTCCCGACGCCATCCCCGAACCGTTGCAAGCAATAGTCAAAAAATCTTTGGAAAAGCTGCCGGCCCGCCGTTTTGCCAGTGCTTCCCAAATGGCTCAAGCTCTGCGACTGATCATGTACGACCCCGCTGTCAGGCAATTGGGCGACTGCATTGTTCCTTGGGAAAACCCCACAACCAACAACGCTAAAAGCCTGAAGTCGGACACTGACTCTGCGCTGGAAGTCGAAGAGGAAAAATCATCACAGCCGGCTATTAATTTACTTCGGACTGTTCGTTATTCGGTTTTGCAGCCAAAACCGCTAATACTTCCTGCACCGCTGACTGCTTTAATTGCCACGGAAAAGTATCTCTACGCTTCTATAGGTAAAGAGGTGAAGGTTTGGTGTCAGCCGGGACAACACGCAGTTACAACAGAAGAAATGCCGACTTCTATATTAATGCCGGAAATCGTGCGCGGCATTTTACCTGCTTCCCACGGCTGCTGCGTTCTCACTCAGCAAAAACTTTACTGGCAGGGCGACGATCGATCTGGGGAGCCTCAGTGCCTACTGGATATGGGTTTAAGGCAAGGTGCAGATGCTTTTAAAGCTGCTATTGATTCTCAGGGTCGCTGGTTGACAGTAGCTGTTCCCGGCGAACTGCGTTTTTATGCTTTAGCTGACAATAGCACTGCGGGCGATCGAGAAAAAGCCCTAAAGCCGATCGCTACTGTGGCGTTACCGGAACACTATTTACCAGAATTAACGTTTTTGGATCGACGACACGTTTTAGCCGTTTGGCCAGACAACGAACCAAAAAATCCCCAAACTATTTTTAGAGTTTACACTCGCCGTGGCACATCAGTGGGTTCTGTAAAGTTGTCTGCCAGCGTCGGACAGATGTTGTTGACACCTGAGCCTTATACCTTGCTCGGAATTCCCCAAGGTGGTAAAGCCGCTGTGTTGTCGATGAAATTGTGGCCGCTCAAGCTAGCGCGAATTCCTCTTGAAAGTTTGCCTGTGTCTGCTTGTGTAACTAAGTGGGGATGGGTGTTGGCAGATGCTGGGGGGCAGATAGCAGTGTTAAACAGTCAAGGGATTCAAGTAGGCAATTTTAGTGGCCCTGCCTCACCTCGGGCGATCGCCCCTTGGGGCAGCACAGGTTTGGTGATTGCTGCCAATACTGAGTCCGAGACTCACTTGCACTTTTTAGATGTAGATGTTGAGGAGACTAACCCGCGATCGAATCTCAAAGGCTGATAAATGGTCTAACTGAAAATGTTTGGGGGTGGCTGTAATTAAGGAGATTGTAGTTGCGGGCGATGGATTTGTGTGGGGCTAGGACTTGCAGGTGGGCGATCGATCCGATCGCATACCCCAATCTCCCTGAGTCAAGTACAACGAATGCAGGCACTACTCATATATATATGAATCAGATTGACCAATCACCTAGTGCTGTGGTGAACAGGGTGCGATCGGGCTGACACCGTAACCAAAGTCTTAGTAGCTCTGACTAAATCCAATTATATCCACCTCTGAAGTATTCTACAGACGGCTGTCAAAAACGAGATGGGGGTAAAAAAGCAGGTTCTGGCGTTAAAGCAGATGGGGCGATCGGATATGGGAGCCGGAAGGAACACCCGAAACCCATACGGTGCATGGCTTCAAAAAAAAGTCGAAATTATTTTCGCAAAACGCTTGACAAGCCCTTGCGAAATAAGTATATTAATAAAGCGCCAGAGAGAGAGCGGTTCACACCGCGAACTTAAGGCACAGA
>NZ_JAEQCE010000065.1:0-28979 GCF_020738665.1 Microcoleus sp. PH2017_08_TRC_O_A | reverse complement strand
TTTAATCTGATCCCTCTTGAGTTTTTAAGCAACAGCTTGCCTGAGATTCAAAGGTGGCTACTTTTAGCTGTACTCATTTTTTAGTCTAAACTACAGTTATTTAGTATCGTAGAAAATGAAAATACTAGAATGGTTAAAATTCACCGCGTTCGCCACAGTTCTCAACAAAATTTTGATTCTTTAAAACAGCTTTTGGATAATGATGAAGAAGAGTAAAAATGTTCTTGTGTTGTGATTTCTGAGTTTAAGGGCGATTGGACATCGAAGACTTTGACCGATCGCCTTAGAGTTACAATCTATGGATCGCACAATGCAGGAGAACGATCGCCTGATTCGGCGATTTTGTGAAAAGTTGGCAATTTAGGGAATGGGGGAGTATTTTCAAAGATGGAGACTCAACTATACGAGAAATTCATTCAAAAGGTAATTATTTTAGGTAAACAAAAGGAATTTTCATTAACCTCTGCGATCGACAACTATTTAATGATCAATTATCAGCTTAAATTAGAACGAATCGATAAACTAAAAGCTTGGCTAGATGGGTTTAGACCGTTCGATTCCACCCTCGTCGCCGAACTCAAAAAGCTCTATGATGTTCGCTTTACTTATAACTCAAATGCCATTGAGGGTAATACTTTAACCCAAAGTGAAACGGAATTAGTTTTAACTAAGGGCATTACTGTGGGGGGCAAAACCCTTGACGAACATTTAGAAGTTATTGGGCATAAGGAGGCGATCGATTATATTGAAAATTTAGCCCAAAAAGATACGGAGATTAATGAATGGGAAATTAAGCAAATTCACAATCTGATTCTCCGCAAAATTAACCCTGATGAAGCGGGTAGTTATCGCACTCTGGACGTGATGGCGGCAGGAACTAATTATCGTTATCCTCCCCATTATTTATTGTCTCAATTAATGGGAGATTTTGCGAGTTGGTTGAATTCGGAATCTGCTTTAAGGCTCCATCCAGTTGAATATGTAAGTATCGCTCATTATCGGTTTGTTTCGATTCATCCTTTTCGGGATGGGAATGGTCGAACGGCTAGGTTATTAATGAATTTACTTTTAATCCGTGCTGGCTATCCGATTGTGGTGATTGACAACCAAATCCGCAATGATTATATTAATGCTTTAGCCTACGGGCAACAGAATCAAGATGATTTAAGCCAGTTGTTTGCATTGATTTTTGATGCTACGATTAGTTCGCTTGTGGAAGTTTTAAGATTATTGGTGACTGCAAGTAGCAGCAGGGGAAAGGGACAGGCTTTTTATCAGGAGATTACTGATTTTCTCGATCGCAGCGGTGGTTTAGGGAATGGGGAATAGGTAATGGGTGGGATGTTAAACCAAAAATGTTCGATCGCACTAACGCTATCTCGCAAACGCTGCCTCACCTTGGAGATGGTTCGGAATCTCGATCGAGAATTAAGGATTCTTGATCGAGATGCCGATCGAGCCTTATCCTGCACAAAAACTTAGAAACCTGAAAGCGAAGAAAAAGCCCCCCTAAAAAGACGGGACTTTAATTCTCCGCTACACTCCGCTCATTACCAACAACTATTAAGGCAACTCAACCGAACTCGGTTTAGCAATGTGAGGCAAGCCCCAGCCCAATTTTTCCCGCAAAATGTGGAAAAACTCAAAAGATTGTATCCGAACAAAGCGGGCTGGGTAGGGCGATCGCTCAATTTGCACCCAATCCTCAGGCCGAACATAACAGCCGCCGTTCCCATCTACCACCATTACCAGGCGGTTCGGACTTGCCGGCAAAATCTTCACCGGCTCAGTATTGCTAAATACTAAAGCCCGAGAAGCCATTGAATGCGGGCAAAGAGGGACTAACTGCAACACTGGGACTCCCGGAATAATTACAGGGCCGCCGGCTGACAGCGCGTAGGCTGTCGATCCAGTCGGAGTCGAGATAATTACCCCATCTGCGGCAATGTCCACAGAGGCGTGCTGGCCGATCGCCACTTCAAAATGGCACATACAAGTCAACGGTTCGCGGTGCAGTACCATTTCATTGAGACAAAGGGCTTCCCAAAGGCAGTCGTTGTCTCGAAACAGCCGCACGGCCAACATCGATCTTTCTTCTATTTCGTATTCTCCGGCGATCGCCTTTTCCAAAGCTTGCGGGAGCAAGTTTAGGTAAGTTTCTGTTAAAAAGCCCATATGACCGGTATTGACAGTCAGCAGCGGCACTCCGATGGGAGCAACTTGGCGAAATGCCGACAGCACCGTACCGTCGCCACCCAAAACCACTGCAAACTCCATGTCGCTGTCAAAACCGGGGGGGACAAGTTGGTCGATCGGAGTGTGGCACATGGGGCGATCGGGACTAGAATAGCCCAAAATTCCCCCGGCACCGGAAACCGCGCAGACCTCCCAGCCGCGGGCAGTCAGCTTGTCTTTCAACTCTTCGGCGATGCGACAAGAGACTGGTTTAACGTCGTTGTATATAATCCCAGCTTTCGGCACTTTAAAATGTAAAAGGCATTTTTTGTTTACTCCGTTTTTTAGTCTTAAGCTGCTCGTACTCTATTTCCCTGAGCTTCTTCATAATCAGACTGAAGTATTCTTCCAGATAAGATTCCAAAGTTGTAGTTTCTTTAGGGTCTAATCCGAAGACACTGTAAACGTCATCCATCGGAGCTTTCAAGGGTTTTCCGGCTGCTAAAACTTCTGAAAAAGCCAATCTGTCAGCTACGTTCCAACTCCACTGAAAGAACTTAGCAAATTGACGGGTAGCCTGCAACAAGGCATCTGGCGTGCGGGTGATTTTGGCCTGTTTCCCAGAAAGCCGCTCGCACAACCGCACGATTTCCTCAGCATCCCAAGCGCGATTTCCCACCACCGGAAAGCTTTTTTTCTCGGTTTCGGGAACGGTAAGAGCTCGGACGGCAAACTTCGCAACGTCCTGAGTGTTCATGTAAGCAAGGGCTGACGGCTTGTTGGGCAACCAGACTCCCTGACCATCCAAAATTGGCATTGCGTACAGGCTCAGCAGTCCTTGCAAAAAGCCGCAAGGTCTCAATATTGTGTAGTCTAGACCGGATTCTGCTAAGAATAGCTCAGTACAGCGCTTAATTTCCAACAAGGGGACTTGCTGATATTTTTCGGCGTCGAGAAATGAAAAGAATATGTAACGCTTGATGCCTGCTGCTGCTGCTGCTTGGATCAGCGATACTTTTCCGTCCCAGTCTACTCTTTTGATGCTGACAGAATCGGCTGCGCTGGCTGTTGCTGCATCGATGATAGCAGTGACGCCTTCTAATGCAGGAATTAAGCTGTCAGGCTGGCAAAGGTTTCCCGGTACGAGTTCGGCGCCCCATTCTTTCAAAAAGGCCGCTTTTCTGTAATTTCTGACTAAACAACGCACCTGGTAGCCCTCGTCTAGGGCGCGGCGGGCTATTTGACGGCCGAGGGTGCCGGTGGCTCCTACAATCAATAAAGTCATCTAGGGATTAATTTATGAATCTTAAACTTTCTATAAGATGGTATCAGGTTTTCGTTATGTTTTTTATAAAAACTTAACAAAAACCTGAATTTTTCTCATTTTTGGCTTGAGAGCCTAAGCAGCACGCTGGCTTTGGGTGGCACGCAGAAGCTAGAAGGCTTGAGCTAGAAGACTTCTGAATGATTGTTACAAAAATTTATTCTTCGCCGCCTTGCAGTTTGAGCAGGAGGAAGCCTCCGCCTATACCCACGAAAATTAGGGAAAAGGACAAAAAGGCTGCATTGAAAATTTCAGGATTCATGATTGTATATGCCTAATTGGACGATCGCATTAGATAAAAATAATAATATAATTTGGGGCAACCAGCTACATGAATGCTAAAATCTCACTGCTGAAATTGCTGTATTTTTTGGGGAGAAAACTGCCTTGAGTCTCGATCGGCAATCAAAACTAGCTGTAACTCTGGGAGATCCGGCAGGAATTGGCCCGGAAGTGATTCTCAAGGCTTTGGCAGATCCGGCTGCTGCTTTGATGGTGACGGTTTTCGGATCGAGGATGATTTTGCAACAAACTTACGATCGGTTGCGATCGATCGATCGGGCTACAACAGCAGCAAATCCCGCAACATTAAACATTATTGATATCGAACCAGACAGCAAGTGGGGTTCCATTGTCCCCGGTGTCGGGAATGCGGCTAGTGGGGCGGCTAGCTTTGAGTATATGGAAAAGGCGATCGCCCGTACCCTTGCCGGCGAATTTTGTGCGATCGTCACCGGCCCCATTTCCAAAACTTGCTGGCAGGCCGCAGGTTACAATTATCCCGGACAAACAGAACTTCTCGCAGAAAGGTCGAAATCGCAGCGGTTCGGAATGCTGTTTGCCGCCACATCTCCCCACAGCGGTTGGACGCTGGTAACTTTACTCGCTACCACACATATTCCTCTGCGTCAAGTACCCGAGGCTTTGACTCCAGAGTTGCTGAGTGAAAAACTAGAATTGCTGATCGAGTGTTTGCGCGAAGATTTTGGGATAGAAAAACCAAAAATAGCGATTTCTGGCTTAAATCCTCACAGCGGCGAAAATGGCAAACTGGGAAAAGAAGAGCAAGACTGGATGATACCGTGGTTGAAAGCGCAGCGCGATCGTTTTCCCCAAGTGCAATTAGACGGGCCAATCCCCCCGGATACCATGTGGGTAAAACCGGCTAAAGTTTGGTACGGCTTAGCCTCATTAGCTCACGACGGTTACTTGGCAATGTACCACGACCAAGGCTTGATTCCAGTAAAATTGATGGCTTTCGACAAAGCGGTCAACACTACAATTGGCTTACCCTTTGTCCGCACATCTCCCGATCACGGCACAGCTTTTGATATTGTAGGTCAAGGAATTGCCGATGCCTCTAGCATGACAGCAGCGTTACAGTTGGCGGCCCAGTTGGCTAGTCGCAGAGCAGCAGTATAAAATAGGGCGATAGCCTTAATTAAGTCTGACACTGGGCAAAATTGTGTCATTCCTATTGATGTTCGCTGGCGTCAGGCGACAAGCAAGCTGGTCATTTTAGTCGATCGCTTAAAATCAGATTTTGGTAGCACAGTATGGCAGCATCTAATGATAATTCAGGGAACATATATCAGTCAGAAACAGAGGTGTCAGATGCAACTCAGGTAAGTTCTAAAGCAGGAGATCAACTTCAGGAATTGCTAATCATATTGACTGAAATCCAGTTACTGAAGCAATCAAAAAAAGAACCTATCGAGCTAAAGTTACCGCCATCTGAAAAATCAGCAGAGCGACTTGAGGAAGAGGAAAATCGGCGCAACCAATTGTCTTTTTTGATCGAATCACCTGCGGTTGTACCGGAAGTATTGAATAATCATGAAGAGATACCACCTCAAAGACGACAAAACAAGAACGAAGAAGCAGGCTTATCTAGAATCGCTAATTTAGCAAACAATGAGCGACCGTCGGAAGAAGATTTAGAAAAAGCAGTCGAAGAGTTTAAACGGTTGCAGGAACTGTTGTTTGAAAGGGATTTGCCGGAATTTTACAGTAATATTTTCAGCGTAGAACAAAGGTTAGAAAATTTTGAGAAACTAATGTCTGAGCCGAAAGAATTGATGAATTTATTGAAACCTTTAATTCCCGAGTTAGTGAGAGAAGAGCTAGAGCGGTTGAAGTTTCAATTAAACCAGGCGATAGAACTCGTCGGCAACGATAAAATCAATCGCCTGGAAGTTCAGACAAAATTAGCGGATTTGGAAAATCAAATTTCTGATTTCAACCAGCAGCAATTGGGAAATTCAGAACAGTTAGTTAAACGGCTAATGTTGATGGTGGGAGATCTGCTCAACCGCAAGGTAGAGGAGTCTAAGTTAGAGGTGACTTCGGCGATCGCACCGACAATCAATCAAGTAGTTGACAATCAAAATGGACTGGAAGAACAAGTAGTCATAATTGAAGAGAAACTTGCGACTGTTCAGCAGCGTTACCAGCAGCAACCGGAAGATATTATCAAACAGTTAGTCCCGGTAGTTAGCGATTTGCTCGCCCGCAAAATTAGTGAATTAAAGTTAGAAGTTGTAGAAACACTTGCACCCTCAGTACAGGTAAGAATAGCTTGGGTAGAAATAGAAGAAAAAGTATTGAGCATCGTCGAGCGCCGGCTGGCTACCCAAGAGTCGCCAATTCAGACGCCAGAAGAGATTATGGCGATGCTAATGCCAGCAATCACGGATTTTCTGAACCGGAAAATTGATGAATCAAAATTAGAGGTAGCAGCAGCGATCGAACCTTTGATTGAATCAGCAATTCTGCAAAGAGAAGTTCCAGGAAAATTGAGCGATGTAGAAAGTAGGCTCAATAATCTTCAGCGCCAGCAAAAATCTCAGCCGGAAGAAATCCTGGCAAGGTTGATGCCGTTAATGATTGAGTCGCTGAACCGGAAAATTGACGAGACAAAGTTAGAGGTGACAGAGGCGATCGCACCTGCTGTCGATACTGCTATTCAAAACAGCGGTATTGCAGCAAAAATATTGCAAAATGAAAGTAAGATTGTCGAAGTTCAGCAGCAAGTTTTAGGCGAGATCGAAGGGTTGATGGGAAGAATCATGCCCGCGATCTTGGAAATGCTGTCCGGAAGCATTCGGGACGCTAAGCTAGAGATAGAATCTGCGATCGCCCCTACTGTCGATGCGATCGTTCAGAACAAAAAGATTGATGAAAGACTCGGAAATATCGAACAAAAGATTGTGGCGATCGAACACCGGATTTATCAATCGACAGACTTGTTTACAGATTTACTCAAACCCTTGATTGACGAGCTGATGGTTAGCCATCACTCCCAACTAGAAAAATCTGTCATCCAATCTATTTTACCGTTATTAGATGAAGTGGTAGGTTATAATTACAATCTCAACAGTAAAGTACAGGAACTAGAACGCAAAATAACTGATGCTGAATGGGGAGGCGATCGGGCAGAATTAATGGCCCGAATTAAAAGCATCTTTCCAGAAATGATGATCCAAACAATTAATGACTCTAGAAAATCATTTGCCGAAACCATCGCTCCGATAATTGATGAAGTAATTGATACCAAAATCCGAGAAAATCGGCAGTCGTTTGGAGTAGCCCTAGCGCCTTCTATTCCTGTGGGAATCAGCCACAGAATTAGTGAATATCCCGATGAAATTGCCATAGCGCTGGCGCCGGAAATGGCCTCGGCAATCAAACAGCAAATTACTATCAAGCGAGAAGCAATGTCGGATGCACTTTATCCGATCATCGGCAGCACAATTTTAAAATACATCGGCGAGACGATGCGCGAGATTAACGAAAAGTTGGATCAATCGTTAAGTCCTGATGCGATCGCTCGCAAAATTAAAGCCAAATTGCAAGGAATTTCTGAAGCAGAATTGCTAATGCAAGCAACAGCACCGCTGACTGTTAAAGCTGTATTTTTGATTCAAAAAAATTCTGGATTGTTAATTGCAGGAGTGCAGCCGCCTGAAAGCGAAGAGCTAGAATCAGAAATGATAGCAGGGATGCTGACTGCTATTCGCTCTTTTGTCAACGACTGCATATCTCAATCGGGAAATCTTGCAGAGATTGATGCGGTACAATACGGGACATCTTCGATAGTATTGGAAGTAGCAGGTTCGTGTTATCTAGCAGTAGTGATCGAAGGAGGAACCCGCCAATGGTTTAAGTACAAAATGCGAGCAATATTTAAGAATATTCTTCAAGAATACGGAGAGCAAATTCAGGCATTTAACGGAGATCCGACTCGTCTGCCTCCAGGAGTAAACTTAAACTTGCAAAAGTTAATCGATACAGAGGTAAAAGTTAAATCTACTAAGATTCCAATTTTACCAGTTATCGGTTTGGCAGTGTTAGGTTTAATTGGCGTAGGTTGGGGCACTCATGAATACCGCAGCGGAATTGCAGCGACTTTAGAAGCAGATACAAATTTAGCTTTACAATCTGCTCCCGACTTATCGGTTTATCGCCTTGCGGCAGATGTTAAAGATGGAGTATTAGAGATTTCGGGACGAGTGCCGAATCAAAAGCTGCGAGTGAAAGCGGAAAAAATCGCTCAGGATGCAGCTCCCAAATTAAGAATTGACAATAAAATTATAGCCGTTGAAGTACCTCCCGATCCGGTTTTAACCGAAGCTGATGTCAAGCGGACTGTGGCTCTTTTGAATAAGTTAGAAAGCATTAATATCTCGGCTCGCTATGCAGAGGGAAAAGTCGCGATTGCAGGTAGTGTGAGCAAAGCAACGGATGCTCAGAAAATTACTCAAGCTTTTGAGAAAATTCCGGGGGTGAAGTCGGTAACAAATACAGTGGGAATCGGAACTCAACTGCCGTCACCGCCAATAGAAGTTCGCCTTTATTTCGGTGCTGGTTCGGCAATTTTGTCGCCGAAAGATATAGCACAAAAACTGAGCAAAGTTAAACAATATATGGAGGAGAATAGCACGACTAATTTGAGGGTAATTGGCTACAGCGATTTTAAAAGCAGCCCTGCGGAAAATCAAAAGTTGGCGCTGGAAAGGGCGATAAATGTGAAGGCTGCTCTGGTTAAAGAAGGGATAAATGGCAATAGAATACAAGTTGCTTCTACTAAGGGTCGTCCCGAAGGTGTGGAGGCTAATCAACCGCTGTGGCTGAGCAGATTGGTCATGTTTGAGGTGGTAAATTAAATTGGGTAATGGGGCATCGGGCATCGGGCATCGGGCATCGGGCATCGGGCATCGGGCATCGGGCATCGGGCATCGGGCATCGGGAATTGCTAACAAATAACAAATAACAAATAACAAATAACAAATGACTTCTTCGTCTTAACTTAATCGTATTCGGCCGGAGGTAAAGGCTTGTATTCGATCGCCTGCCAAGCATACTAACAACCGGCCGCATCCGTCAATCCCGGCGGCTTCTCCGCAGATAGTTTCCGACGCAAGTTCGATCGCCACATTACAGCCAATCAGCCCGTCGCGACGGCGCAATTCCGGTAACAGTCGCGCTAAACCGGACTTTTCGGGTGCCCTGTCGGTGGTGGAGAACATATCGGCTAGTTCGAGTAAATAGTGCCGGAGTCGATCGAGCAAACAGAGTTCATCGGGCACATTACCCGCAATAGAATGCAAGCTTACCGCATTGCCGATCGCCCTGGCATCCAATCCGGCCGCCGCGAAATCTACGCAGCGGTTGAGTCCAATTCCGACAACCACGCGAGTGCCGAATGTGTTCCCAGAAGTGGCTTCACAGAGAATTCCGGCTAATTTTTGGCGATCGATCCAAACATCATTTGGCCATTTCAGGCGCAGCATATCGCGACATTCGGGCACCAAATCCTCGATCGCGAAAATCACAGCCAAACCGACTGCTAAACTGAGTCCGGGTAACAGATTGGGATTGAGGTTGTCGAGTACAAAACTCGCAGTCAAAACACCGGTTGGGGAGTGCCAAGTGCGCCCTTGTTGTCCGCGCCCGTTGGTTTGCTGCTTAGTAAATACTACATCTCCGTGGTGCAGTTGGTCTGCGCGGGCGATCGCCCAACTGTTGGTACTGGGACAAGTATCCAAAGAGTGCAGCCAGTGACGAACTAACTCATTATCAACAGTATTTATCAACCTTACCTCAGTAGGAATATCCCCTATCCTCTCAACTTCATTATTTTCTAATTTCTTGAGATTTTTTCATATCATTTTTCACAAAAATTATATCGCACGGTGCATATTAATAATTCATCTCTCTATTCTCTTCCTCTGTGTTCTCTGTGTTCTCTGCGGTTAAATCATATTGTATAAATCTAAAATCTATCGCAAATTTATGCTATTAAAGGACGCAATCCTAGGGAGTAAGAAACCCAGATTCTTCGTATATATAGTTGAAAAACCAATATTTATCCCAGAAAACGGGTTTCTTTAGCCTTAGTTTTATCCTCGAAAAAAGACAAGCAATCGCCGCACAATTTACGCTGCCGATTGCCCTTGCATTTCCAGCAACTCAGGAATCGTCACAAACCGATATCCCTGCTGCTTCAAGCCAGCAATCATCTCCGGTAAAGCCTTAATAGTACGAGATCGATCGCCCCCGCCGTCGTGCATCAACACAATCGCCCCCGGCTTGGCATTCTTCAACACATTCTCAACAAAAGCTTCTGGTTGAGCGCGGGGATCGGTATCAGCAGAAGTTACCGACCACATCACCACAGAATAATTTTGCTCCTTAGCATACTTAGCCAAACCATTAGTCAAAACTCCTCCCGGCGGACGGAAATAAGTAGTCTTAACTCCCGTCGTTTCGTAAATAAGTTTTGCCGTGCGATCGATTTCACTAGCCGCCGTCGCCGCATCCATCGGATCGTACCAGTGATGCCACGTATGATTGCCGATCGCGTGACCTTCCGCCACAACTCGGCGCGCAATGTCAGGAGAAGTTTCGAGAGATTTACCTATCCAAAAAAATGTTGCTTTAATGTCATTTTGCTTAAAAATATCCAGCATTTGTTCAGTTGTTTCTGGCCACGGCCCGTCATCAACTGTTAAAGCAATAACTTTCTGAGAATATTTGATTGTCCCTTCAAAAACAGTTGTTCCCTGAAACTGCTCAGGTGGCACAAAAGTCAAGTTTTTTTCTTTGGATTCCAATACGGTGAGAAGTTCCTCAATTGTGCGATCGAGATTAAAGCCTGTTCGATCTTCTCCAACCTCCTTTGCTAGCCGATTTACCGTTAAGGATTGCTTGAGGTTCTGCACGGCGGCGGTTGCAGGTTTGTCGCTTCCTTGTTGGTTTCCTGGCAGCAGCGTACCGACGATAAAGCTTATTGTAGCCGCTGCTAGGGCGATCGCCACAAAACGCCATTTTTTTCGCAGTCTTTGAAACAGATGATTTCCGGTCACTTGGGATTCCTTTCACTCCACACTGCCGATAATGATAATGGGAATTTCAAGGAAAAGAAACCTTATTTTTGATAAATATGTCTCAGCGGGGATTGACAGCGGGATCGGAAGGGCGATCGAATCCGGGCGATCGAATCCGGGCGATCGAATCCGGGCGATCGAATCCGGGCGATCGGAAGCGGGCGATCGAATCCGGGCGATCGGAAGCGGGCGATCGAATCCGGGCGATTGAAATCGCGCCTAGACAGACGAAACCCGCCTGCGCGGGTTGAAGAAATTGCCAGCGATTGCGATTAAGGGCGATTTCAATCACCCGATATATTTAGGGGCTTAGAAGTTTCTTGAGTCCACGGAGGTGGACATTGTTTGTATAGCCGCGATTTCTAATCGCCCGGTATATTTATCGCCCTGTATATCTTTAAAGCCTTGCCGCCAGTAAATAGGGGGCGATGGGAAGCGGGCGATTGAAATCGCGCCTAGACAGACGAAACCTGCGGAGGCGGGTTGAAGATTTAAAGCCTTGCCGCCAGTAAATCCCGAATAATTGGGATTTTCGCCGCAATTTGCGCTTGAGGTACCTCCGTTTGCAGCCAACTCTCGCGCCCTGCAAGTCTCGCAACCCACTGCTGCAACTTCGGATACTCATCAAAAGATATGTCAAACATCCCCACAGAAGGAACCGCAGTCCCCGCCACGACTTCCGCCAAAGAAAACTGTTCGCCAGCAAAAAAAGTGCGCCGATCGTCCAACAAGCCCTCAAAAAACCTCAGCAGGGTTAATATCTGTTGCTTGGACTGTGCCAACTTTTCCTCAGTGTCTCCCGGCACACCGAGCATTTGCCTGGTTAAGGGAAACATTGCCGGCAACAGTTCATTTAAAGTCAGCATGGACACCATCCGCACAATTCCCAAGGCTTTCGCCTCTGTCGGTAGCAGTGGGGGCGTGGGATATTTGGCATCTATATAATCGAGAATTGCCAGCGACTCCACCAAAGTCAAATCTCCATCCACCAACGCCGGTATGCGGTGAAACGGGTTAATTGCCAGAAAATCCGGTGCAAATTGGTCGCCGTCGAGGTTAAGTGCGATCGGCTCAAACGCAACTTGTTTCTCCAGAAGTGCCACCCACACGCGACGAGAATTCAGAGAAATCGGATTGTAGTACAGTTTCAGCATCGGATTTTTCTCGAACGACACCACCAGTTTAGCAGCCAAATGTCTTGATTTTAGGTAGTTTGGCAGAGTGGGAGTGTTCGGAAAGGGCGATCGACACCCATGTCAAAAAAAAGATTTCAAAAAAAGTTGTATTACCCCCTTGACAGTTCTGTAGTACATAATGTAGCATAAATATATAGCAACCGGGAAAGAGCTTCAAAGCTTTAACTCACAAGCAATACGAACCTTGAAAACTGAATAGGAAATTAACAATGTCACATACTTTTGGACATTTGGCGGTGTAGACTCCGGCAACCATAACCCCTAGGTTGTAGTACGCGGAATCAACCGCCACCCCGTCCAAACACAAACCTTTGTGGGGCTGTAGCTCAATTGGGAGAGCGTCGCTCTGTCACAGCGAAGGTAGCGGGATCGAAACCCGTCAGCCCCGTCAAGCAATTTTGGATTTTGGATTTTGGATTTTGGATTTGAGCTGTAGGGTGCGTCGCCATCAAAAATCCTAAATAATATCGACAATCTCATAGCGACGCACCTTATTTGAGATATTGAGATTTTAGATTTGAAATTTTGATTTAAAATTTAAAATTTTAAATCGACTCAAATCTCAAGTAATAATTCTTCAATCTAAAATCTAAAATCCAAAATCCAAAATCAATAGTCCCGTAGGCAAAAGTCAAGCCGTCTGCCCCTCAAGCAGAAGATTGCGAGTGCAAACCTCGTCGGGACTCCCAGGTTAGGTGGCTGAGTGGCTCAAAGCATCGGTCTGCAAAACCGAATTTCGCGGGTTCAAATCCCGCCCTAACCTCTGTTCCCAATTGTAATTAAAAATTACATAAATTCCATGAAATTTAATTATTTAGGGTACGCACTGTAAAGTCGGTCATTCTACAAAACAGAGGAAGTAAAGCCTAATAGACATTGACGGAGGTTAGAAGTTATGAAGACCAAAACTACCGTTCTTTCAAAGTTCATGCCAAACGATGTATCAAATAATAGTGCCAACTTGGAAGATCAGTTGACTGCGTTCGTTCAAAAATCCCTTGCTGACAGCTATTCTCAAGACGTTGATGCTACTTTGCAACAACTTGATGCAGCATGGGAAGCTCAGAAATTGGTTTGGCAAATGCGAGATGATACCAAAGTTTGAGCGAACAAGTTCCAGAAGCTTACTTGTTTTGAAAAACGAGAAATTAAAAGATTAAACCAACACTCTTTTAATTGCAGTTTTTAACTTTGAAAGTAACAAAGCAACACAGTGCTCGACGCACAGGTAGTTAGAAACCGGGTTTTTTACGAAAATTCTTCACCCGAGCCCAGAGATTAGGTAAAAAGCCCGGTTTCTTTGAACTTATATCGCAAGCAGGGATGGTGTAACTGGCAACACTCTGGTCTCCAAAACCAGCATTCTGAGTTCAAATCTCAGTTCCTGTGCCAAATTTTTAATATCAAATTTTTAGTGCTGTAGGCAAATGGTTTAAGCCGCTTGGTTTTCACCCAAGTGATTTGCGGGTTCAACTCCCGTCAGCACTGTGTGTGGGTCGTTGGCAGAATGGTTTTGCAGCCGCCTTTTAAGCGGATGGATCGAGGTTCAATTCCTCGGCGACCTACCAAATTTTCAACCTTGGGTCGGTTCTCATATTGGTATGAGTAGCTGTCTGTAAAACAGTAGCTTAAAGCATTGCTGGTTCGATTCCAGCCCGACCCATGCGATTTTAGATTTTGGATTTTAGATTTTGGATTTTTAGATTCAAGATTTAAGATTTGAGATTTGAGATTGTAAATTATTTGTAATTGCATTTAATATGCAATTGCAATTATGAGAATGTGTTGTAATCGGACAACAACTCAGTTTGCGCGGCTGAAGATTTGGGGGTTCAAATCCCTCCGTTCTCGCTCATTGAGGAGAGGTGGCCGAGAGGCTTATGGCGCTTTCCTGCTAAGAAAGAGCGGCTTAACAACCGTCGAGGGTTCAAATCCCTCTCTCTCCGTTTTCCCCCGATAGCTCAGTTGGTAGAGTGCTTGTGTGAAGAACAAGAGGCCGTCAGTTCGATACTGACTTGGGGGATTGCGTTGCCTCATAGCTCAACGGTAGAGCTGCACGCTGTTAACGTGATGGTTGTAGGTTCGAGTCCTACTGAGGCAGCCATTTTTTAAATTGCCGGGTGGACAAATTGGTAAAGTCGGATGCCTCTGAAGCATCAGTTTGTAGCTTCAAAGCCTACCCCGGCATTCAATTATTGGGAAGTCGCCTAATCGGTATGGCACCGCTCTTTGAAAGCGGACAAATGTAGGTTCAAGCCCTACCTTCCCAGTTCTGCTATTACCAAAGCAGATTAATTATACTCCTGTAGCCCAATTGGAAGAGGCGGCAATTTCAAAAATTGTCAAGTGTGAGTTCAAATCTCACTAGGAGTACCAAATTTTCCTTAAGTTTATACTTGCTCTTGTGGCGGAATTGGCAGACGCGGCAGACTTAAAATCTGTTCTATTTTGATTGTGAGTTCGAGTCTCACCAGGAGCATGAACGGGATGTGGCGCAATTTGGTAGCGCGGCGGCTTTGGGAGCCGAAGGTTGCAGGTTCAAATCCTGCTATCCCGACTTTACCCCTGTGATGTAATTGGAAAACATTACTCGCTCAGAACGAGTATTTTGCAGGTTCAAATCCTGTCAGGGGTACTTGGTTAATAGCCAATTTCTACTATTTGCTCTCGTGGCGAAACGGCAGACGCGCTAGTTCGAGAAGCTAGTTTTTTACAGGTTCAAATCCTGTCGGGAGCATGAATTTTTAATATATATAAGATAAAATTACAGTGGTTAACTATCAACTATCAACTATCAACTGTCAACTGTCAACTGTCAACTATTTTGCCCTTGTAGCCCAATTGGAAGAGGTGCCTCGCTTAGAACGAGGAGGTTGCTGGTTCGAGGCCAGCCAGGGGTATTTGGTGATATCGCGGGTGAAGTAGCCTGGGTAGGCTTGGAGGTCTCATAAGCCTCTTCATAGCAGGTTCAACTCCTGTCCCCGCCACCAAAATTGCAGGTGTGATGTAATTGGCAACATGAGGCTCTTGTAAAGCTTTTATGCGAGTTCAACTCTCGCCACTTGCTTGTCCTAAAGCTCAGAAGGAGTCTATCTAATTGTGCTAACTTTTCAATAGAAGTTACAGCCCAAATTTTTTGTAGCAAATCTCAGTAAAAAGTATGAAAAGAATTGCGATCGCCCAAAACACGCTAAAAATTCTCGAAGATGGTTGCTACTTGTCCCCGGAAGGGAAGCAGGTTAAGATCGATCGCCAATTAGCCTCCTGTATTGCTGGGACGGCATACTACGAACCCGAAGCCCTGTCAGCGATTCAGGAAAACGTTCTCTCAGGTACTCCCCAATTCTCGAACACCGAATTTATGGTGAGAAATGAGACAACGCTGGTGGGTGCAGAGCGTATAGGGCGATCGCACAAATTTGCAAAAATAGGAGTCCTAAATTTCGCTTCTGCCAAAAATCCGGGTGGTGGATTCATCAGAGGCGCTCAAGCGCAAGAAGAGAGCTTAGCACGCAGTTCTGCACTGTACAAAAGCCTCTTAAAATGTCCTAAATATTACGAGTATCATCGCTCTCATAAATCGCTGCTCTACTCCGATCGACTCATCTACTCTCCCGGCTGTTCAGTATTCCGAAAAGATGATGGAACTTTGCTTGAGGAACCTTATCTTGTTGATTTTATCACGAGTTGCGCTCCGAATGCTGGTGAGATTTCCCGAAAAGAGTCAGAAAGTACGGGAAAAATTCGCGAAACTCTGTACGGACGCGGTGCAAAATTGTTGGCTTTAGCTGTTAACAAAGGTTCCGATGCGTTAATTTTAGGAGCTTGGGGATGTGGTGTCTTCAGGAACGATCCATCTATGGTAGCTCAGATGTTTGCAGACTTTTTATTGCCGAATGGTCAATTTGCTGACAGATTCAAAAGCGTACTATTTTCCGTCCTAGACTCTAGCGAAGAAGGAAGGATATTTGCAGAATTTGACAGTAGATTTTCCTCAAATTAATCGAGATTTTTCATAACGATGAGCAGTCTATAAAAGCAGTTTTACATTTTCGATCGCGCGGATATGGTGTAACGGTAGCATTCGAGTCTTCCAAACTCTAGGCACGAGTTCGAGCCTCGTTATCCGCTTGGCTGATTAAACAGTTGACAGTTGACAGTTGACAGTTGACAGTGAAGTTTTACAATTGTTGACAAGTGACTGTTACACGTAAACTAAAATATCAAATTTGTTTGCGGGTGTGATGTAAAGGTTAGCATTTGAGTATGCCATTCTCAGCGCATGGGTTCGAGTCCCATCATCCGCTTTTGGAGTCCTGTTTGCTACAAGCAAGAGCGGGGTAATATCCTGTCATGACTACCAATTTATGGGAGTGTAGCTCAATGGATAGAGCGCCGCGCTTCGGACGCGGATGTTGTGGGTTCGACTCCTACCACTCTCGTTGTTATTGCTTGATTTTAAGGAGGTTGATTCCATTGAATGATTAATTTTTTATATTGCAAAACTTACCTATTCGATCGAAGAAACCGGGTTTTTTATCTCATCTTTTGGTGAAGGCGGAAGATTTTCGGAAAAAACCCGGTTTATGACCATTGATGCGTAAGTCTTATGTTAAGAGCGATTCCCTACGGGATAGCTGCGCCGCGCGTACTTTGCGTGTCCCAATCTTTGGAGCCTACATACTTTAGTACGAGAGGAAAGGTAACGCTGTCAAAAACGGCGCGCGTTTGCGAACGGGGAGTGCAGTGAACCCGATAGGTAGGCTTAGAAGTAGCCATCCTTTAAAGAGTGTGTAATAACTCATCGGCGGAGTCCCTCTAGTAACTCAGAAAACGCAATGCTCTGATAACTCGCACGCAAATAGTGCGATCGGCGCAGCTATCCTTAGGGAATTGCACTATTTCACCTTTTAATAAAGTTATAACCAAAGGAGTTTCCCATGCCTGTAATTGCTATGGAAGTAAAAACCGCGCAAAATCATCCTAATGCTGATGCGCTATATCTCTATAATTTTGAAGCTCCAGGGCATGATTCAGTGCAAATTGTTGCCAACTCAGAAAACATTTATGATGTTGGCGATATCGTTGCGATAGCCTTAACTGATTCTGTGCTGAAAGACGGTACTATAATCAAACCGGCAAAGCTGCGAGGTGTTTATTCTTTTGGTATGGCTTTGGGCAAAGTTGATGAAGTAATTGGTATCGATTTGTCGGCAATTTACTGTCAACAAACAGCGGATCGATCGACCGTAATGCAAACATGGCCGAGCATCGAACTGCTGTACAATCTTCGCCGCAGTTTAGAATTGGTTGGGGAAGCTCCGAAGATAACTTATCGAGCTAAAATTAAACTCGACGGTACTAATGGTGGCATTCAAATCTTTACTGATGGTAAAGTTGCTGTCCAAAGTCGATCGCAAATAATCTCCCCAGAAAACGACAATCTCGGCTTTGCGAATTGGGTAAATCAAAATATCGATTACTTCTCTCGATTGGCGAGTACCGAACACGCAACTATTTTTGGGGAATGGTGCGGTAAAGGCATTCAGAAACGGACGGCTGTATCTGAGATCGATCGCAAAATCTTTGCAGTTTTTGCAGTGCAATTCGGCGGCATAGATGGAAAAGTTGCCAAACTGGAAATTTGCCGGGACAAAATCGCTGAGTTTTTGCCAAAACATCCCGATATTTTTGTCTTACCTTTTTATGGAGAACCGATTGTTTTGGATTTTGGCGATCGCACTCAACTAGAATCGGCTGTTAACACTCTCAATCAAGCGGTTGATACTGTAGAAAAACTAGATCCTTGGGTGAAAGAAACTTTCGGCCTCGAAGGGATTGGCGAAGGCTTGGTAATGTTTCCCGAAAGCGGCGAACTTGCGGAAAGGTTGTCTTATGCGGAACTGCTGTTCAAAGCCAAAGGCGAAAAACACCAAGCTATAAAAACAAAACAACCAGTTCAAATCGACCCAGAAGTTGCTCAAAGCATTGATGACTTTGTGAATCTGTTTGTAACCCCTGCTCGATTAGAACAAGGGGTGACAGAAGTTTGTTCGGGTCAGTTTGAGATGGACAAAATCGGAGCATTTTTAAAATGGTTTAACGCTGATGTACAGAAAGAAAGTGTTGCAGAACTAGAAGCTGCTGGCTTGACCTGGAAAGAGGTTAATAAAGCAGTGATGAATGCAGCCAAAAAATGGTATCAAGAAAAGTCGAAAGCTTTGTAGGTGTTGGATTTGCAATAAGTCCTGTAGGGGCGGGTTCGCCAACAATAACTGCCTACAAATAACAATCTTATAAACCCGCCCCCGCCCAACGACAAATCCCAATTAATTGAATGAACATGATGTTAATTAAAGATTGCCCATAAATCAAAGAAACCGGGTTTTTCATACAATCTGCGAACTATAGTGAAGTATTTTCGCAAAAAACCCGGTTTCTGGTCACCCGCGCGCCAGCCTTATTAACAAACAATACGGGAGTGTAACTCAACTGGATAGAGTGTCGAGCTTCTACCTCGAATGTTGTGGGTTCGAGTCCTACCACTCCTGCTGAATGGGTTCGTAGCTTAATTGGAAAAGCATCTAGCTGGCTGCTAGAAAGATATCGGTTCAAATCCGATCGCAATCCACCAACTTTGGGTCTGTAGCTTAATCGGAAAAGCGCTTAGTTCGCAACTAGGAAAATGTCGGTTCGAGTCCGACCAGTATCCACCAAAACGGGGTCATAGCTCAATTGGTAGAGCGCTTGCTTTGCACGCAAGAGGTTAGGAGTTCGATTCTCCTTGATTCCATGCGGTGTCTGAAGTCGAAGCGGTCGAGACGCTAGCCTGTGAATCCCTCAGTGCGAGCGTCCCGCTCGCGAGCAACACCATAACGTCCCGTCGGATACCCTTGGAAGATGCCGCTAAACGGTTGGCAACTGGCCTCGAAAACCAGGGTACAGGCAACTGTAAAGGTTCGATTCCTTCATCTTCCTTTTAATATCAAATCCGGTTTATTGTACCGATAATCCTAGGGATAAAGCAGTGCTGTCTCCTTACAAATACGGCGCGAGGCGACAGGGATTTGATCTCACCACCGGAATCCGAAAAGCGAGGAACTGTGCTGATAACGCAGAGGTAGAAGGGGCAGTACCTTCCCGGTGGATTTCCTATGTTTGAGCCATAGGAATCATGGATGTTTTGCATCATGGAAGATGCCGCTAAATGGTCAGCAACTTGTCTTGAAAACAAGGGTACAGGTAACACCTGTAAGGGTTCGATTCCTTCATCTTCCTTAATGAAATATTCGGGGACTTGGCAAATATATTTGTTATTATAAGTAGGTGGACTTATATATTACCTGTCCGAAAAGATAACGAAGTAATCCGAAAACCCTGCGATTGCTTCGTTCCTCGCAATGACATTCTTGCATTTATTTATGTCCACCTACTTAGTAATAAAAACTTTGGGGAGGTCGCCTAAATGGAATGGCACTGTAAAAACTAGGAAAAGCGGCTCTCAAAAGGACGATCGCGTTTGTTGAGTAGGGTAAAAAGTTGCTTCGCGACGTTCCCTGAAAACACAAACTGGCAGCGGGTTGCAGATGCACTGAAAGGAATTAACAGTCCGAGATGGGGGCAGTTCCCGTCTGCTTGCGGGCAGTAAGGAAGCGCGTTTCCTGAAAGTTGCTGTCGATCGATGCGGGTTCGAGTCCCGTCCTCTCCATTCTTGGTTCACAACCGAGGAGTTTCAACCCGTGCCCTAACAGTTAAAGCATACATACCCGGCTGTTAACCGACTAAAACCAATGCTTTACGAACTTGCACGGGTTGAATCTCAGAACCTCAGTTGACGTTGAGGTTGACATCGCGATCGCAACTGCCGATCGGGCGCAGCCTAGTCATCAACTGTTTCAGCAAGAAGCCATTGCTGTTCCATGCCGTATAAGGACTGGCCCCTTGTCCTTTGAGGCACAAGGTTTGTCGGGCTTTGTTGTGGCAGATTGTTGCCAACAGGCTAACGACAGCCACTAAGCCGAGTTCATCGACAAGGGCTTCGAGTTCATTTTGGGTCACAAGTACACCTCCAGGGTTGACTATTTCCCTAAAGGATAGCATAATGGGGTAAGACTGGGTACTAAATGGGGTTAGTCAGTGGTATCTTTATCATCAATGAGCTTATATTCCTTGATAGTTGCCAGGAGCATCAGTTTAGACATGGATATTCCTGACTCGTCAGACAGCTTCTTCAGCTTTTGATGGATTCGGTTAGGCATTGTGACTTTTATGGTTTTGGAAGCTTCATCTTGTTCGGCCATTTTCAGCAGTCATATTTAGTTGACATCAGCTTATCTTCTTTCGGAGTATCGATCGCCCTTTCCTTCTATTGTCTCTAGAGATGCGGGCGATCGCGCCGTTGAAAAGCACTACTGCTACCATGGTTTCAGCCTTGGTGATTCCCAAAACTTCTTAACAAACAATCTTAAACATGAGAAAACTCATATATTACGTGGCTTCCACCGTTGACGGGTTTATTGCTCGCGAAGATGGCTCCTTTGATTGCTTTCCGATGGCCGGAGAGCATTTTGCCGATTTGTTCGATCGCTTTCCCGAAACCATTCCGGCTCACCTTCACGAAGCGCTGGGAATTAATTTTTCAGGAAACAAGCAATTTGATGCTGTTTTGATGGGGCGCAAAACCTATGAAGTCGGGCTAAATGTCGGTTTGACTAATCCTTATCCCAGCTTGAAGCAGTATGTCTTTTCGCGCAGTATGACAGCCAGCCCCGATGGGAATGTTGCACTGGTTTCGGAAAATGCTGTTGAATTGGTTCAGGAATTGAAGCAAGAAACGGGTAAAGACATCTGGCTGTGCGGTGGTGGTGAGTTAGCAGCAACGGTGGTTTCAGAGATTGACGAGATGATTGTCAAGTTGAATCCGGTAGTCATTGGGGCGGGAATTCCTGTGTTTGCAAGGGCGATCGCGCCGACGAATCTGGAATTGGTCGATCGAAAAATCTACAGTAACGGTTTCATGCTGCTGCACTATCGATTGCAAAAATGAGGTGTTTTGGCGATCGTATAAAATTATCTGCGTTAATCCGCGTTCATCTGCGGTTAAAAATAAAAAATATTTAGGTAAAATTTATGAAGAGTTTAAAACACTTCGACTATTATCTAGTGCTCGATTTGGAAGCAACCTGCTGCGACAAAGGATCGATCGCCCGAAATCAGATGGAAATTATCGAGATCGGCGCAGTGATGGTAGATTCCACAACCCTAACAATCGTTGATGAATTTCAAACCTTCGTCAAACCCTTGCGCCATCCCATTCTCACCGAATTCTGCACGGCGCTAACATCGATCGCCCAAACGGAAGTCGATCGGGCTCCAACTTACCCAGAAGCAAGCGCGATGCTGAAAAACTGGCTGTCTGGCTACCCAAACGGTGTATTTGGTTCCTGGGGAGACTACGATCGCAAACAATTTAAAAAGGATAGCAACTTTCATCAACTTCCTTTTCCCATTGCTTATCCTCACATCAATCTCAAAAAAGTCTTTTCAGAAACCCAAGGCTTGCCAAAAAGGTACGGCATGGAAACAGCCTTAGAACTTGCGGGTTTACCCCTAGAAGGAACTCATCACCGAGGGATTGACGATGCGAGAAACATCGCTAAATTGTTGCCCTATATTCTAGGTCAAAAAAACCTTACTTGATTCTAGGTTCGTAGTGAGGACTTTAGTCCTTATTCTAGGTTCGTAGTGAGGACTTTAGTCCTTATTCTAGGTTCGTAGTATCGTACCGTCGGTGCGGGCGTCGTTTCCAAGATTCAGCGATAGCATTTTGCTGAATTGATAAGTAACAGAAAAGCCAATTGCCCGAATGGTAATTGGCTTTTCTGTTTGCTTGTTTGTAAAGGTGCTGTTGTAAGATAGTTAGTGGGGCGATCGCCAGTCAATAGAAATAACGTTCGTGCCTGCACAACACAGTTGAATTCAAAAAACGCATGATGCTACAATACGTACATGAATTTTGAGTGGGATGAAAACAAAGCAGCGAGAAATCTGTCAAAGCACGGAGTCTCATTTGAAGAGGCAAAAACTGTTTTTGACGATCCGCTATATGTCGATTTCTACGATCCAGACCATTCTGATGAGGAAGATCGATATATTATTGTAGGAGAATCGCGCCGAGGCCGTTTATTAATAGTGTCTTATACGGAAAGGGGCAAGACAATTCGTTTAATTAGCGCCAGAGAAGTAACTAGAAAAGAGCGAGAAGTTTATGAAGAAGGCTGAAACAGATATGGAAGACGAACTGCGATCGGAATACGATCTGAAGAGCTTGCGAGTGAGAAAAGTAGGTCATGCACGCAAGAGTTTTAGCGGGCTGACAGTTCATCTGGAACCTGATGTTGCAGAAATGTTTCCTGACTCTGAAGCAGTGAATGAAGCTCTAAGATTTTTGATGAGAGTTATGAAAGAAAATAAGTATTCTGTCGGTAATATTAAAGGCGATGGTTAGCAGTTAGTGAAGGATCTCGCGATCGAACAAAATATGCGTTTTGCCATCCGCGAAGGCGATCGTACCGTCGGTGCGGGCGTCGTCTCCAAGATTCAGCGATAGCATTTTGCTGAATTGATAAGTAGCAGAAAACTTACGCATCAAAACCCAAGAAACCGGGTTTTTTGCCCTTGCTGTGGGCGACAACGAAAGATTTTCGTAAAAAACCCGGTTTCTGACCACCCGTGCGTCCAGGACTATAGCAGAAAAGCCAAACCTATTTGGGTAATTGGCTTTTCTGTTTGCTTGTTTATTATGTAAAATGATTAGTGGAGCGGTGGAACCAAAATTTTATAATAAAACATTTGAAACACAAATGAGCCAGGAATTATGTCAAGCTGTTTGTCATCTTGATTTTGACAGAGTTATCGCTCTCCTATATCGGGGAGATGATATAAATTTTAGAGATGAAAGTTGCTCAGATAGTACCCCTTTACACCAAGCAATTATGGTAGAATCCTTCAGGATGGCTGAAACATTAATTGCTAGAGGCGCAGATGTTAATGCAGCAGACAGAGCTAACAATACACCTCTACATTCATCTATCTCCTATAAAAATCTAGAGTTAGCAAAATTGCTGATTGACTCTGGTGCCGATGTAAATTTCCGGTGCGGTACTGGCTCTGTAGACACTCCTTTACAGGCAGCAGCTTGGAACAACCAACCCAAGATTGTTGAAGCACTTGTTGCTGCTGGAGCAGATATCAATATAGTCGATCGTTATGGGCAAACCCCTATTCTGGTTGCAGCTTGGAAAGGACATCAAGAAATTCTCGAAATACTATTTTCTCAAGGTGCTGTTGTCAACATATACATTTCTGCTGCACTCGGCAATATTCAGGAGGTTGAGTCTTACCTTGAACAAGGGGGCGATCCAAATGCTCGAACCGGACGAACACCTCCTTACGGCAATACTTTGTTGTACTTCGCAGTAGCAAATAACCAAATTGAGGTAGCTGACCTACTAATTAAGTATGGTGCAGATGTGAATGGAGAATGCGCTCAAGGTTTTTATCCTTTGATCGCTGCTTCCTGGTTGGGTTTTGTGGAAATGGTGCAACTATTAATCGATCGCGGAGCCGATGTTAGCGTCATCATAGATTTCGGGAATGGAGCTTTAGAATTAGCAGCAGAGAACGGACACAAAGAGGTTGTGCAAATTTTGCTCGAACGCAGACTGTCATTAGAGGGAACCGCTTACGGCTATGAAAATCATATCGAGCGAGCGATGGATGAAGCGGCTGCGGGAGGACACAAAGATGTGGTCAGGTTTTTACTGTTGCAAGGAGTAACAATTAGCAAAACAGCTATTCACGCTGCTGGGGAGCGGGGACACAAACCAGTTGTAGAAATTCTAATCGCTTTTGGAGCTGATGTTAATGCTAAAGATTATAGCGAAAATACAGCCTTACACAAAGCAGCTCTCAAAGGACATTTGGAAATTGTGCAACTTCTATTGATTTCAGGAGCCTATGTCAATGCTAGAGATAATAACAGATGTACAGCATTACACAACGCAGTTTCACTCGGTCACTTAAATATTGTGCGATCGCTCTTAGCTTCTGGAGCAGAGGTGAATCCACGGAATCAACGGGGTTGTACCCCAATTCAATTGGCTAAGTGCAGAAATCAACAAGATATAGTTGAGGTTTTGATGGCTCAATCGCTCAAAATAGGATTAGATATGCGATCGGTTTGCAGTGCGTGCCAATACAGACGATCGCGATCGTAAATTTTATGCGGATGCTACGTGCTATCGACTAAATTTAAATAGCAAATTCGTTATTTCATAAGCTACTATAGAAGCAATAACTCACAGGTTACGAGTATGACTTCGACACCGAACACTCAAACAAAGATTATCCGAACAGAACGCGGACTGACTATCGCAGGTACGCGCATCACCTTAATAAGGTCGATCGCTCACGATCGCGAAATCGCCCCCGATCGCACTTTTTGCAGTTCCGGCAATTTGAAAGCCAAAACAATATCTGCTTGAGGAATTCCCGCCGCCATCAACTCGTAAGCAACTCCATCTTCCGTACCATCGTGTTCGATCCACAGCTTGTTGTCGATAATTTCAATGTGGATCAAATTTCCGTAGATGCGATGACCGTTTTGCCAGCCTGTTTCGACTAACAAATAGCGATCGCGCTTTTCATCTAATACTAATTTGACCTCAGCTAGGTCGTCATTACCGAGAAAATCGATATATTCTTGGAGAATTCTTTCAACGATGTCGCGATATTGAATGTTTAATGAATCCATTGCACGATTGCCTCCTCTGCTGGCTCGAAGGTAACTAAACGAATGATACCATCAGTAGCTTGCGGGTTCTTGGCTCTTGTCGATCGCCCTTACAGAAAACTCGCCAGCCGGCGATCGCCACAAATATTTACAAAAATAGTTGATATTTCAGATTAGTTGTGTTATAGTAGCCTAGATGCGGGAGTATAGCTCAGTTGGTTAGAGCAGGTGACTCTTAATCTCAAGGTCGAAGGTTCAAGTCCTTCTACTCCCATCCTCAAACAACATAGTACAATGCCATTACCCGCAAGCTGTAGTGTTCTCGTCAATCTTAAAAAATTGAAAAGAATATTTGAGTCAATGAGCTTGTAAAATAATTTTCATGAACATCCAGCAATTTGTTGACAATTCCCTCGGACAGTGGCGATCGCAGCGCAGCGCCCATCACTTGACTTTCCGACACTTTGAAGCGATCGAGTCAGTCATTGATATCGTTGCACTCTCACCCGATGATGCTGCCGTAATCGACCTCTGCAAATCCTACAACATCGACCCAGCCCAAGCAGTCAACCCCTTTCACATGGCATGGGAAGGCCAGTCAGATTGGGATGAAAACGCTGAAATGAAAGGCAGTTGTATCCTCGTACCAATCCCAGATCCCACAGTCCCCAATCGCGGTAAACTACTGCGAGACCAAGGATATGCCGAAACCATTCCCGCCGCCGCCGACTATCACATCACAGACGATGGCACCTTTGTCCTCCTGACAAGCTACGATAACGCCGCCGCCGAAGAAAAAATTTGGTTTGCCAATCCCAACCTGCGCTTTCGTGTTTCCCTGATCAAAACCAGTAAAGGAAGTGGAGTTGTCACCGCATCATTTTCTTCAGAAATTCGATCGCTCTCCGGCAAATAATACCAATTATCGAAAATCATGCAACAATATTTGTAAGTTGCGCCGCCACAAACAATCCCTAATTTTAATCGAGAATATCGCAGCGACGCACCTTACCTAAAGAGTAGATGAAACAAGCAGAACAATTGTTTTGTAACCAGAGTTTTGATAAATGGTAGAGCGGTTCTCAACCAAGTGATGTACTCACCGCCAATTACCAATTACTAATCCGTACCTCACTTGATAATTGCTATATAACAAAGTAAAAAAACTTATGAATTCAGTTAAAACAAATAATGATTTAATCACTCTGGCTCAGTGGATGGCCGGGGATTTCAGCAACTACAAACAATCCTTTGAAAAACCACAACAATTTGCCCACATTCATATATTTTTCCGCCCCTTACCATTTGATTTTTTTAACGCCATTGGCTTTTACTCCGAGCAGGTTTATGACCACGATCTGTGGACTCCCTACCGTCAAGGAGTCCACAAATTAATAGACCAAGGAGAACAAATTTATATTGAAAATTATAGTCTCAACGATCCAGTACAATACGCCGGAGCAGCACGGGAATTAAGCATTCTCAAAACAATTAAACCAGATTGCATTCAACGGCGCTACAATTGCTCTATGGTTTTCAAACGAGAAGGAGAAATGTTTCGTGGTAGTGTAGAACCAGGAAACCAGTGTCTCATCGAAAAAAAAGGTTGTTCAACCTACCTCATCAGCGACGTGGAAATTACCGAAACAACCTGGAGCAGTCTCGATCGCGGTATGGATGTAAATACTCACGAACAGATTTGGGGCTCAGAGAATGGCTCCTTATGGTTTGAAAAGCGTCAAAGTTTTGCCGGAGAGCTACCGCCTCTCTAATTTTCCCGCCGACGAATTTCCAGGCGAGCGCAGCACATACTACAGCCACACCTATTACCCTAAAAGACTCCTGTACCCCAAAAAACTCCTGTAGTACGTGAAACAGCAACCTACCCTGGAATGTTACATTATGTAAAGTTTTCTAATATAACATCCAATTATGGTAAATTTTCACATAACACAATAGTGGAGATTTTTTAAATGGTTTTTGGACCTGCATCTCGACTTGGAGTCAGTTTATTTGAAGAAACACCCTGTTTAGAACTGATTCCAGGACGTTCACAAGAAGAAGTAGAAACCATTATTCGTGCCGTCTACCGGCAAGTTTTGGGTAATGCTTACGTCATGGAAAGCGAACGGGCAACAATTCCTGAATCGCAATTCAAAAGTGGTGCATTGAGTGTACGCGAATTTGTCCGCGCTCTGGCAAAATCCGACGCTTACCGTTCTCGCTTTTTCGATACTTGTCCTCGCTATCGGTTTCTTGAACTGAATTTCAAACATCTTCTCGGTCGAGCTCCGGATGGCCTAGAAGAAATGAGAACCCATAGCACTATCTTAGATACTCAAGGCTACGAGGCAGATATTGATTCTTACCTCGACAGCGATGAATACCAAAACGCCTACGGCGAAAATATCGTTCCCTACTACCGAGGCTACAAAACCCAACCAGGACAAAATATGGTTGGGTTTACTCATATGTTTGCTCTCTTGCGCGGCCCTTCCAGCAGCGATTTCAAAGGAAGTCTTTCTGGAAAATCCCCAGTTTTGAACAAATACGTGATTCAAGAAACCCCTGTAGCAGTCATTCCTCCTTCCGGCGGTTCAGTTGGAGATGGTTGGTCATTTCCCGATAGACAGCGCGGTGCTAAAAGTGTTTACAACGTTGCTTCTGGTGACGAAGGTAAGGTTTTCCGTATCGAAGTAACTGGCTATCGCACTTCTGCAAAGAATCGGGTTCAAAAAATTCGGCAGAGCAACCAAGTTTATGTAGTGCCGTTTTCCAGACTTTCCCAAGAATATCAACGCATCCACAAACAAGGCGGCGTAATTGCCAGCATCACTGCTGTCAACTAGAAACCGTTTAAACTTCTAGCTTCACGACTTGGGGAATTACCTCCCTGAGCGTGTTTTTCTTCAATCCTTAATTCCCTGTTTTGAAACGTTATTTAGTCTTAGGAGAAACTCAATGAGTGTGGTTTTAGATGCACCAGTAGAACTTTGGTCTACTAGCAGTTCCGATGATACACAGGCCGTAATTCGGGCAGTTTACAAGCAAGTGCTCGGCAATCCCCACGTGATGGAAAGCGAACGCCTGACTGTGGCAGAATCCCAGTTGTGCGATGGTGGGACGACAGTACGGGAATTTGTCCGCGCTGTGGCAAAATCCGACTTCTATCGCAGTCGGTATTTTGAATCATGCGCTCCCTACCGCTTTGTCGAGCTAAACTTTAAACATTTGTTAGGTCGCGCTCCCTTAGACCAAGCAGAACTTTCTGAGCATATTCGCACCTGTATCGAAAAAGGCTACGATGCAGAAATTGACTCGTACCTTGACAGTCAAGAATATGAGGACAAATTTGGCGAGAATACAGTCCCTTATTATCAAGGCGCAAAAAGTCAACTCGGACAAAAGCAAGTTGGCTACAATCGCACTCTTTCCCTGTATCAAGGTTATGCAGGAGTTGACAGTGCTTTTACCGCTTCTCGCTTAGTTGACTTCGTAGCTGGTAATAGTGGTAACAAAATTACTTTACCAAGCACAGGCGGTCGCATTAGTGCTTCCAAAGATGCCACCGAAAAAATGTTCAAGATTGTTGTCAAAGGAGCTAAATTTGATAGCCCTCGCCGAGTGAGCAACACTGAATATCTTGTCTCTGGTGGGAAGATGACTCCGCAAATTCAGCGCATTCATCGCGCTGGCGGAAAAATTGTCAGCATCACCGAAGTTGCTTAAGCCATAGACTGATGACGCGAGCCTGAGTCGGGGATAACTAGAAACTTTCTTGGGTTCCCCTTTATGAGCTGAGCTAGATTCTTCTATCGTTTTTTTTGATTGAGGTTTCGTATCTTAATACTTTCTCTAGAGCGAGTTTCTTATTCGCTCTTTTTCTGTTTAAAAAAGCCAAAAACTTGATTTATAGAAGAAGGCCTTAATTATCTAGGGGAGAAGGAAAAAATATTTGGTCGAAGCACGTCCAGGACTGTTTCTCAAATCTAAATTCTAAAATGGTATTATAAAACTTTATTAAGTTTGTAAGCAGTAGTAAGCAATAGTAGTATCATATAGTCAAAATGGTCAACTGAGAGAATTATTGCGATCGTCAAAAA
>NZ_JAEQCE010000064.1:0-39175 GCF_020738665.1 Microcoleus sp. PH2017_08_TRC_O_A | reverse complement strand
CTGAAGTCCTCACTACAAACCTCTTGATTTGGTTTGTAGTAAGGACTTTAGTCCTCTGATTTTGATAAGGACTGAAGTCCTCACTACAAACCTCTTGATGTGATTGGTCACTCGTTTGAGCGACACTCAAATGAGTGACACTCGAAAAAGTGACTGTGAAGCCATCAATCGCACCAGTTATACCTGAAATATCAAAGAGCACAACTTAAATATTGAAAGGAGCACATTATGTACACCGAAGAAAAAAGCACGAACAATGAAACAATGGCGATCGCCGCCGATACTACAGCTCAATCAAATTTTGCAGTTGGTCTAACAACAGGACTCAACAAACCCACTTTACAAATCGGTTCCACAGGTCAAGCAGTCAAAGAACTAGAAACTCTCCTAGCTCATTGGGGATATTATTTCGGCCCGATTGACGGTATCTTCGGCGTCCAAGTTCAAAAAGCAGTCAAAGGCTATCAACACCGCGTCTTCTTAATGGAAGATGGGATAGTCGGTTCTATAACTTGGCAAGCACTATACTCTGGTGCACCTGTGAATATGCCGACACTGATGAATGGCAGTTCTGGTAATGCTGTGAAAATTGTTCAAAATGTCCTGAAATTAAATGGATACTATTTCGGCTTTATTGACGGATTTTTTGGCCCGATGACAGATGTAGCAGTCCGCCATTTCCAACTCAGCAAGGGTTTAGTACAAGATGGAATTGTCGGCTACAGAACTTGGCACGCTCTTAGCAAGTTACCCCACTAAGTTGCGTTGGGTGCCCACAAACACCTTACCAGTTAGTTTGTAGTGAGGACTTCAGTCCTCATAAAAATCTGAGCACTTATATTCCTCACTACAAATACACTTAGCTAACTCAAATGAGTGACACTCAAAAAAGTGACTGTGCAGCCACAAATCTCACCAGTTATACCTGAAATATCAAAGACCACAACTTAAATCTTCAAAGGAATCACATTATGTACACCGAAGAAAGAACCACGAATAATGAAACTGTAGCTATCGTCGCCGATGCTACTCCTCAATCAAATGTTGCAGTTGCTGCAACCGCCGCACTGAACAAACCTACTTTACAAATAGGTTCCACAGGTCAAGCTGTCAAGGAACTACAACAGCTTCTCTATCATTGGGGATATTATTCTGGCCCGATGGACGGTATCTTCGGCGCCCAAGTTCAAAAAGCAGTCAAAGGCTATCAACACCGCGTCTTTTTAACTGAAGATGGGATGGTTGGTTCTATAACTTGGCAAGCACTGTATTCTGGTGCACCTGTGAATATGCCCATCTTGATGAATGGCAGTTCTGGTAATGCTGTGAAAATTGTTCAAAATGTCTTGAAAATCAATGGATACTATTTCGGTGCAATTGATGGATATTTTGGGACGATGACAGATGTCGCAGTGCGCCAGTTCCAAATCAGCAAGAATATACCACAAGATGGAATTGTCGGTGCTAAAACCTGGTACGGACTCAGCAAGTTACCCCACTAATCATCGGTTTAATTATTGATAGAATTTACGCAAAACCTCTATATGTAAAGTGTACAGTGTACTTTACATATAGAGGTTTTCGGACGGAAATTTATTATAAGAAACACAAGATTCAACTCCTCATTACAAAGACTTTTGACTTTGCAATTCCTCAGTAAACCGTATTGCTTTATATATATGAAAGAGCGCTGAAGCGCAACTACATACCAGGGTACGTAGTTGCGCTTCAGCGCTCTTTCTTTATAGATATATACGGTTAAATCTCGAACAATCTGACTTGCAAAAAATGCCTGTATTGCCTATAAAATCAGAAACAGTTCTGTGGAGTTTTTCCATGCCTCGATCTAATATTTTTCTCGCCTTCTTGTCAAGGAGGTTGAGCAATTACCAAAAAGAATTGGTTTAAAGCCCTTGCGCCCGATCGGGAGAAATTAAAATCAGACTATTCATTACTCTAATCCTCTTCCTTCTAGGTAGAGGTCGTTGTCATACCAATTTACTATGAAGCTGCATAGAACATAGACAAGCTGAAAACAAAGCCAGGTTTCGATTTTGTTACCCTGCGATTATATGCAACTTTATGTAAATTTGGTATCAACTGTCAACTGTCAACTGTCAACTGTCAACTGTCAACTGAACATTAATCATCCCTCCCAGAACGCGGACGAATGCGATTCAACTGATTAATTGCCCAGCGAGCTGTTTCCTGAACTTCTGCATCTGGATCGTCCGTCGCGCGGTGCAACAAGTGACTGATTTGATTCACCAATTCGTAAATCCGTGTCAAGTCGCGAATCGCATTTTTCCGCACTTCCGGGTTTTCATTTTGCAATGAAATTGACCAGGCATTATTCATGGGTTTGAGCGTGCGAATGCCAATTTCTGAGAGACTTGCCAGAATTAAACTGTACTGCTTAGAGTCAGAATTTCCTAATAAATTCAGCAACGGCTCAACGGCTCTGGAATCTCCCTGCTGCCCGAGTTCCCAAATTGCTTTGCGCCTAGAGGCCGGATTGAGGTGCTGCAAATCTTCAATGAGTGTTTCAATAATATCAACTTTTTGTCTGACTTCCGTTTCGGGAAGGGAAATATCTTTCTTCCGATTCGCTAGTGCATCGGCTCGATTAGTTGTTTCTGGAATATTGAAACCTGAGTCGCTGTAGCCGTTGTTGCGATTTTCGTCTGTGGCGGTGTCGGAATTAATTCGATCGCCCTCTACCCCTGCATCCTCGGATTCTGATTGCCCAGATTCCACGATAAACGGTAAAGGCAGATCGGTGCTCTCGATCTTGTAGCCCTTGGGGAAATTGACAGGGTAGGGCAATGCTGGTAGCGGTTTGAGTCCCCCAGAAGAAACCTGTTGCTGTCCCATTTCGTGCCTGTTTCTCTGAGCATCGGGATTGGTGAATCGAGAGTTTCTTTGGTTTTGGCGATCGCCTCGAACCCGTCTTCGCTTAGAATTATTTGACTCGCCACTGCTAACTAATTTCAGCATGATCGCTACTGCCGCTGCCGTGACGACAACTGCTGCCAAACCCAACATTAACAACCCCCGCTGGCGTGACAAAATGACAATTATATTGGAGATTGGTTTCGGGATTTTGGAATTAGATTTTTGTTTTTTAGACGGCTTAGATTTGTTTTTATCGGGCGCTGGAGAGGATTGTGGAGGATTGGAGTCCTGGCTGGAGTCCGGGGGAGAGTCTGCTTGAGCAATTTCTTGGGAAACCACCTGGTAGGAAGCAATGACAATCTGTTGCCTTCCCTCCGCACTGGGAATGAAGGCAGCGCCCAGGCAGGCAATGCAGGTGAACAAACGTAAAGTGGAGCGGTAGTGCGCCATAAGACTCAATTGGGTTTTTGAGAGGCAACGCCGCATGACGAGCTTTAGTGTAACCATGAGTTAGCTCGATCCTAGCTGCTATGCGCCCAACTAACCTACAAATATCACGCCCGATCGCGAAAAATCATGGTTTGAGGTGGCAGCGAGCCGGATCTCAATCACGCAATTGCGTCAATAACGGCGGCGGCAGATAGGGGCATCTTGGAAAGTTGATTGTCAGCGAAGCATCAGCTACGTGCTGTGCAGACGCTGCGATGCCCGCGATTGTTGCTCGCTGCGGAGGCGCGTGCCATCACCTGTGAGTTTAACTGTTTCGTCGCTGTTGCGCCGCTTTTGTCTTCACTGTAACAACGTTTTACTAATTTAAAGACCCACAGGTAGATTACTCCTGTGGGTCTTTAAATTGGATTTTAGATTTTAGATTTTGGCGATCGCCCTAAAGCCAGCTTGCAGTATTCGGCAAAATCTACATATTTCTGCTTGTACAAGCGGTAACGCTGCACAGTGTAAAGCATGATTCCTTGTCGCACGTAGTCGAGGAACGAGCGTTTGATGCGCTCCGTGAGGAGTGAAATATCGTTATGCGGTGCTTCGCCGAGAATTTCATTCTCGAAGTCCAGAAGCGGTTGAAATTCCGCTTCTGGCGGCTCGCACCAATTGTCTGAAAAATCAGAGTTTATGGTGTGCATATTTAAAATTCGGATGGGTTGCCAACGACTTCGACTTCGGAGAACGATGCTTCTTGTAGTAAGAATTTCTGGTCAAAGGTGAGCCTCTGGGCCAGTGGATCTACTCCCAGTCGTCCTAAGAAAAATTTCAAGCTTTCCAAATGTTCGGTGGCCCTGTCAATGTCTTCAGTAAGCGATTTTAGTTTGTAAGCTTTCTCTTGTATTTCGCGTTCTAGTGCGTAGGCATCTTTTGCTAGGCGATTCTCGGCGCCAAGCTCGATTAGCAATTTATCAATCTGATCTTTTAACTTTTGGTAGCCATCAGAAAGATCGTCTACGTCGCTGCTGACTTCCATTTTTCCGTCTTTATCGACATGCTGCCATTTGTTCCGTTTATAGACAGGGAGAGAAATTTTGATGAGAGCCATTGTTTTTTACCTGTTAGTTAGTTGGAGGGAGGAAAAGAAGCGATCGCCCTCGCTCAAAAAGCGATCGCACAGTATAAGCATGATGGAAAGAATATGGGTCAACCATTTAGAAGCTTGCATCACCTCCCGGAGGCGCTCGCCCGCTCAAAAATGTTGCGCTGCGGGCGAACTTTTTAATGCGGTTTGCCCGATCGCCCGCAACGACAGCCATCGGCGGAAAACTGGGGGGTTTTGGCAAAGGCCGGCGAGCGAAAATCCCTGTGTCGGGCGGTTCGTCAGTGTCGATCGGGCGATCGCACCAAACGTCAAATGTGGGAATAGAAAAGTTCCAGCACTTGCAACTTTCGTTAGCGCAGCCCTCAGAGATGATCAGCATCGAGGGAATTTCCAAAGTGATGGAACTCGTTTCGATTGTTTCAGGCTCGTACTCGTCCAAACAAGGGGCCCATTCAACCATTGATGCTAATTCGATTTGAATCGGCTCCGTGCATTGCGAATCGAGCTCCGTGCATTGCGAATCGAGCTCCGTGCATTGCGAATCGAGCTCCGTGCATTGCGAATCGAGCTCCGTGCATTGCGAATCGAGCTCCGTGAATTGCTCAAAAGATTCGTCAGAGCGATCGCACCAAGCGTCGTAAGCAGCCCAAAAACTAAACATACAATCGTAATCGTCAGGGTCGGGCGGCTCCTCAATGCCTGAAAGCTCAAAGTCAAGCAAGCTCAGTTGTCCGTCAGCATCGGCTTTGAAGTGAATCGGCTCAGGCTGCGGTGGCGCGTAGCGAGCGAGGAATCGGTCAGAGAGCGCGATGCCGACAGGAATTGCTTCGGAACTGGGGGAAGTTTCGGTTTGCTTTAAAGCACTTTGGGTTACTTTTGGCTCAGTTTCAGCAGCGGGGTCAAGAATGATGAGCGCTGAAGCTTTGAATAATTCCAAAAGTTGATGAGCGATTGATTTTTTGCCGGTTTGCTTTAAAGCACTTTGGGTTACTTTTGGCTCAATTCGTCCCCTGTTGCCACTGCCTCGGTTCGGAGGGCGATCGTCGGTGAAACTTGCTACATAGGCGTCAATCTCGGCGGCGTGAGCCTGCTGGAATTCCTCAATGTCGAAACTGACACCGGGGGAATTTTCCACTGTTTGTGCGATCGGCTCAGGGGCCGGCTTGGGATAAACGATGCGGCCGAATTTGGATTCGATCGGCTCGGTAGCTGGTTTGGCCGGTTCAAAAAAGAAGGAGTCATCACTGGTTTTGGTGAGCGTCGTTCCACCTGCCGTCAATTTATCGCCTACGGAAAGAACTCTGGCTCCACCTGCTTCAATCAGTTCATCAATGGCTAATTGAAGGCCTCTATAGGGTGCGGGTTCTTCGATCGGCTCGGTGGCTTGAACTTCGATCGCCTCCGCAACCGGTTCGATTTCGACACCGGGGGAATCGACTGTTTGTGCGATCGGCTTGAGACGGCATAAGTAGCGAGTGATTCGCCCGTCCTTAATTGGCTTAGTGGTCGGTTTGGAAATGATGCGACCGAATTTGAATTTGAATTTGATCGGCGGCTCCTGGGCTTGAATTTCGATCGCCTCCGCAACCGGTTCGACTTCGACACCGGGGGAAACTTCCAGCAGTTTCAGCAGTTTCAGCAGCGGGGGCTGCACACCGGCAATGGCATCAATCCAGTTTTGGCGGTAACGTTTGTCGCCCGCTGGGAGCGCGTTGAGTTCCCAGCCGATTTCCTTCAATTCCTTAAGAGTCTTCTGTTGTAACTGTTCCAGTGTGTACATAGGTTAGGGAAAGGGCGAGTATGCAGTCTCGCCCGGTTATTGCAGGGTATGCTCAACAACTGCACGTGCTGAGATACTTTTTATGATTGCACGTGCTAAAATGAATGTCAATAGTCGCACGTGCAATAATTGAGGGGAGTCTTAATATGGCTAGAAACTATGAAAAATCATGGAAAAAAGACCACAGTCAACGCCACAGTCCGATTGGAGCCGGAAGATTGGCAAGCACTGGGGGACAAAGCAAAAGCGATGGGGATGGAATCCAGGACGGAATTGATTCGACAGATTGCACGGGGGTACATAGAGACTCGAAAGGCTTTGTCAACGAAGGAAAAGCAAGTTTTGGGAAAATGTTAAGCCAGTTGAGAGAATTGCAGCGTTCTCACCTGGCTTACGTTGAATCTCATGAGGAAAGGCTTCAGTTGAGATTAAAAGCGGCACAGGAGCATCACCAGAATGTAACGGATCAGATGAGGCAACTGGAGCAAGAAATACTTTGCCTTTTAGGAGAAACAGTCTGATAGCAAAAAAGCCAGTATCCGTGTGGGGTGCTGGCTTTTGCGTTACTAACAACTAATAACTAACAACTAATAACTCAAAAGGCGATCGCCAACCATGAACAAATCCCAACTAATTGATGCTGTTGCAGACAAAACCTCAACCACCAAAAAGCAGGCAAACGCCATGCTGGACGCCATTCTAGGCACAATAGTTGACACCGTTGCCGACGGTGAGAAAGTAGTCTTAGTCGGATTTGGCAGTTTTGAGAGTCGTAGCAGAGTAGCCCGTGAAGGCCGCAATCCCAAGACTGGAGAAGCACTTAAAATCCCTGCTGCCGTAGTTCCGGCATTCATACCAGGCAAGAACTTTCGAGAGGCTGTAAAGCAATGATTGACACAGAAGAAGCAAAAACCCTATTAGGTGGCCCGAAGCAAGAACTCCCACACAATCCCCAGACGCCAGAGGAAATACTCGTGGCGATGAAAGCCGCGAGCGCCAACTACTACCGCGAGGCGATCGCCACCAACTGCCACACATTTATCGAATTCACCGGCCTGATTAACGAGTACATCAAAATCTGCGAGCGGAACCTCAAGAAGGGAGTTGATTTTACCCAGACCAGCGCTCACACTGATGGGCCCAGACTGCACGTAGAGCAGTGGGAATGTGACCACATCAACGACAAACTCCGCTGCATATTTCCAAACCTGAGAATGGTGAAACTAGACGACCTGAAAAAACTAGACGATTCCGAGAAGACTGCTACAGATAAATGAGGCTTTCATGAAGCGGTCACTTATCTGTAGCAGTACAAAGTGAATTTGACATTTGACAGCTAGGCTACTGATGCTGATAACTGCCCTAACAAGTAGTAATAAGTGGGTTCGAGACCTGCAAGATTCTAAGGGTAAGACGTGACGCTGAGAACGAGAGCTAGCGTGACACTTCGGAGAGAACGAAGCGCTAAACGCTGAGCGTACCTGCTGGCGTGACAGCCGGGAGAGACCGGCAATTAAACAACAACAAGGACGTTAAACTCATGAATCCAGTATTTTTTCAACTCTTGCGGACAATGCTTGAAATCTCCCTAAGCCAAGGCAACCGCTTGGCAGTGCTGGAAGAGGAAGAGTCCAGGGAGTCGGCAGAAGAAGCTGCAACGATTCAGCAAGCCCAAGCCCTGCTGGAACAGCTAACTATGGGCGTTCCGACAATGCCACCGGGCTTCGCACCTAGCGACATCTAAGTTTTCTCGAAAATTAGCCGATCGCCCTTTTGGGCGATCGGCTTTCACATTAAATTTTGGATTTGGGAAATGGTAACTGCTCAACTTTCACTGTTCGCCACTTCCCCAGCGGTCGGAACTCTCTACAAAGCCGGTGACTGGGTGAAGCTGCGAAAGAAACCATCAGGCGCCGCCGCTTGGGTGAAGCGAGGCGAAGTATTCAGAATAGAGTCCGTCCATCCCGTTGATGGGAGCATGAGGTTTTGGAATCCGCACATAAACGAATGGGGTTTCTTGTACCCCGAGGAAGTTAGTCTCGTTCCAGCCCCAAATGATTCTGTATCAGAGGCGATCGCCCCTTTGATACAGAATCAAATTCCCCAAATGATTCTGTATCAGAGGCGATCGCCCCTGTCGAAGTTGATACAGAATCAAATTCCCCAAATGATTCTGTATCAGGGTGCAAAGCTATATCCACCTACCGACCGCGTGGCACGGCCCGTAGTGGCGAATACTTCCGATTCTCCTACCGCGATGGTTCGCGTATGCGCCACATTCACATCCGCGGGGGAAATACGGATTCGCCGATCGCGCAGGCAAGAGTTGAGGAAGTGCGATCGCTCTTGGCGGCGGGAGCTAAGACTGCCCAGATTGCGGACATGATTCGGAAGTGGTCTATCCAGAATTAGTTGTAGGTAACAATATTTGCACTTGCGCTTTTAAATCAATCACTTGGTTTTCCAATTCTTGCACCGCCTTAACCAAGCAGGCAGTGATACAGGCATAATCAATCCCATAAAGTTCCTCTTCTGACTCGGTATCCAGAACCGCCTCTGGTAATACTTTCCGAACTTCTTGAGCAATAAGCCCTATTTTTTGGGTAAAATTTTTCCCCAATTTTACAGTTTTATCTTTTCTGTCAAAACCCTCTAAGACTTCGTAATGTCGGTATCTTTTTGGTGATAGCAACCTGATTTCTGCCAGTCCAGGGCTGTTAGTAAAATTGCGTTTTACCCTTTTATCGGAAGTTTGGATGTAAGCTCCCGATATGTCAATCCGAGCCACTCTGTGAGATAAAGTCGGGGCATTAGGAGCGTTTCCGCCCATTCTGAAAAAATTGAAGGCATCCCCTCCACCCAAGCCGGCATAGTTGCAGACTTCTGCAATACCAAGGCCGGGCTGTGCGGAATTCCATCCGAATCCGATTGAGTTACCGGCGATATTTGCGGTTGGCAGTGCTGCGTTTACAAAAAAAATGCCGTTTGGTTGGCTTTGCCTATACCGTCCATCGCCCTCTGCTTGCGTGAGGTAAACGGGATGAGGATCGGTCGCCGTGAGGTAAACGGGATGAGGATCGGTCGCGGCGACGTGAGCAGCCACTGCCGCCGTTACTTCGGTATCGCGGGCGATCGCAGCCGGAATGTCCGCGTCAGAGATTACTTGAGCATTGAGGTTGATTAGCTCGCCCATATTTATTAAGGAATTATCGTGCCTTCAGACACCTGTAAAGAGGCTGTACCTGAGGCAGTGATCACACTAATAACGCCTGTATATCGAGCCGAGACAAAGTCTTCTTTCCAAAGGAAGCCTGAAGGAATCGGCGTGGTGTGAAGAGCCGGAGTTACTACAGATCCTTCCCTGAGGAAAACGGTGGCTGGGCCTGCGTTGTAAATAGAATAATTTGCCCTGTTCGCGTTAGCAGCAAGAGCCACAGCTACCGTTGTCGTGGCGGACACAGGAGCGACAGCATTGGCGCCGCGCAAGTCTTCGGAAATATTGACTACTGAGTTTGAGTTGACGTTGATTAGCATAATTTAGTTAAAAATTGGCGATCGCATTTTTGCGCTGTTCTTCTGAGATTTCGATATACCGAGATAACGATGCAAGGCTGGCGTGTCCAGACAAGGACTTGATTAAACCCGGACTACAACCGAGATTGTTTAGCCGAGTAATAAACCCGCGGCGTGCCGAATACAAGGAATATCCCTGATTCTCAAGCCCCGCTTTTTTCAAAGCCCGCCGGAAAGCTTTATCGATCGCCTGCCGACAAAGATGGTCATTCTCGCGAACGCGAGACGGAAATAAATAGCCATTTTCCAAGCATTCAAAATCCCTAAGAATTCTTTCTAAGTCTACGTGACAAGGGACTTCTCTGGTTTTTTTATCCTTCCTAGTAGACGCGCTATAGAGTATTTCGGAGCGCACGATACGCCGGGATGGATTTACATAAAATTGAGAGACATGGCTTTTTAAAATGGCATCTGGTCTCTCACCAGTGTACCAAGCAATAGCTAAAAAGACCTTGTGAATTTCCGTAAATAAATGTTTGCTGATTAGTTCGTAACTGGCTTGATTCATAGGCGTAGCTTGCCCAAACCTAGATATTTTCACTTGTTGCTGTTTCCTTTGTACTGTTAAACAATTGACAACCTTTCAACACCCCTTTTTAGTGTATCCACTCAAAGCCTTGTTGGTAGGCGATCGCAAAATATTAAGAAGTTGCTCTTTTATCTAAAAAAGCAACTTCTTAAGAAAAAGTTCAAGTTCAATCAAGTGTCAAAAAGTTAATAAACTAGAAGCATATTTATGTTTCCCAAAAAATGGCAGTACATACAGCCGGTACCGGTGCCACAGTAACTGGCGTTTCTCAATCTGCCCCCACTGGGCCCGCCAGTAAAGAGCGATATGTTTACGGACTGCTGGCGAGGCTAGAACAAGAGGAAAACAATTTAACTAAAATTGCCGGTCGCACTGATTCCGTCACAATTAGCGTTAACTTGTCCACAAAAATAGCAACCGTATCGCTGGTGTTAAATATTCAGGCTGCTGCTGCTGTCACGGGGCAGTTTGCCGCAACAGCAACCCATTACTTGACAGGTTCCACCTTCACCAGCGGAACTGGTGGCAGCAGCACGGCGCCGAACTTGTCTCAGGCAGTCATGCAGGGAATAGTAGATTTGAAGCTATTAGAGTTAGACCCTGTTAAAAATCCAAATAACGCCAGTAACCTCCGTCGGTGTCAGCTTGTACTAGCCTCTTCAGGCGGTACTAATTCTACGTTTAGCGCCGATATAGATTTTCCTGTGGAAATTTTACAGTTGCCCGGTGGTGGTTCTGTAATCGAAGGGAAGGACTGGTTGCTGTGAGCGATAATTCACTTAGCGGGACGAGAACTTTCCGGCGCTCAATCACCAGCGCTGACGGCACTAATATTATTGAAATTCTCAACTGCTCTGAAACTTTTGCCGGATACGCAGCATTAGAGTCTAGTTACTATATCGAAAAAAGTTTCTATTTAGAAACACTCAGTGGCGCTATTTATCTTCCTTCCTTAATTCAAGCTCCTTTTCCCGAACTATATCCTGAGATGAACTCGGCAGAAAAAATAGCCGAAATGCTGAAAATAGAAAAAGATTATCCCTTTATTGGATTGCGCTTTCATGCCCGCAAAGGCACGGGAGCCTGGTCAACCTTATCAACAGCTAGGTTGCAAAATAAAGGTCGAGAAACCGCAATTCCATTCGTGATTCCATATCTAACTATTAACCAACTCAAACTACTTAGCCCTGATGACAGATTGGGAATTTCAATAATCAATTACGGCTCTGGTGTATTAGGAGCGGGCGATTATATTAATTTAGAAGGTGACTTTAGGTTCAACGTCGATTTAATAGCCAAACCAGTAAATAAGATTGTCGGCACTGCGATTCCTTACGGAATTAATATCCCCTCAACAGCCCCTACTAGGTTTAGGTTGGCTAATGCAAACAGGGCGATTTTCTATGCCACGAATACGGGGAATGCTGATATTTGGATTGCTGGCAATTCGAGCGTCGCGGTAGGTTCGGGAATTTATTTAGCAGCTAATGGTGGTGGCAATCTAACCGAGGAAACGTTGACAGGGGAACTTTGGGCGATCGCCGAAGGCAGTCCATCTCGCATTTCAGGAATAGAGGCGAGCTATGTCTAGGGTTAGCTCCAAATCATCGCTTTCCCCCAGCGCCACCTCGGGGTCGAATGCGATCGACCTCGGCAAGGATAGCGGCGTCAGCATGGGGGAGAAAAGCCAAACCTCTGTAAGTACCGGAGGAATTGGAGTTACTCGCGAGGTAGCAAACATTGGGGGGGTTTCCGTGACTGGTGGAGTGCGTGTCGATGTTAGCCCAATACGTTTAGATATCAGTGGCAATCCTAACTATGAAGATCCAAATAAAAGTTCAATTTCGATTAGTGCCGGCGTAGAGGTTCCGGGAGGAATTTTGGGTGTTGGCGGGGGGGTGACAATCAATACGAGTACGGGTCAAATAGAAGGCGGAAGTATTGGTGGTGAGGTAGCTGGAATTGGAATTGATATTTCTAAGTCTTCTGAAGGTGCAGGGGTGGGAATTTCGTTCCAAATTCCGTTTACTCCAATTAGTCTTGAATTTGGGTTTGAGTTTCCTGAGAAAAAAAAGGAAGAAGAGAAAAAGATTGAACCAAGCACTCCGCCAAAAAACATTCCGGCTGGGTATTTAGCTGGATGTTTCGTATCTCAGAAGCTGAAAAGAGATACTGAAAATGGTGAGGGGCTATGGAGATGGGCGAATGGTGGAGGGCTTATAACAACCAGCGCATACCGGGCATTTTTCCCTGATTCAATAAATACAGCTAGAGGTTTATGGGACGAACCATATCTCGAAGAATTTCATACTATCCCGGGATATGTGAGCTTTTACAGCGTGTACGAGGGTAGTGATTATCTTATTAGAAACCCTGATATTACTTTTCCATTTGGCTCCTTTGAAACTTTATATGGCAGTTTCAATCCAATTGTTAACATGGAAATTAGAAGTTTTAAAATAGAGAGAAGTAATCCAGTAGAAAAGTTTATTGCAAATGCTAACGCTCCTTTTAACATAGTCAAGAATAAAATAACTAAAGGATTCAGGCGCAATGTCGTATCGCTTCCCGGTGGCGAACGCCTACATGACCTTTGGGCTAGACTTCAGGGTGTTCCATGGATTTTAAATAGCACTGAAACTTATGAAATAGTTTTTGGCTGCCCAGACGGTAGGAATCCGGATCAAAAACCACCTGAATTGTTAACGATTCCTCCTCCCCCCAACTCACCACCTAGAAAAGAAATGGACGAATGCTGTCGCGACTCTATAAAATTGCTGCGCCAAATTCACAAAAGATTAGGAGTTAACAAATTTCCCGGTGAGCTTCCCAGTACAATTATTCAAGAAGTCGAAAAAGGCCAACCAGCAACAGAGCCAGTTCAAGAAAAAATTGAGGACTTTGCCGACCTCTTGATGTGGATGTTCCAGCGCGACGACGAACGCTGGGGTCAATGGCAAATTCAAATCGACGTAAAAGATACCGATTTGACAAAAGAAGGTGACCAAGGCAAACAGATTAAATTCCCGAACTTGGCAGAGTCAATAGCCGAAATGGAAGGGCAATTACTAAGCCTGCAAGCCAATGTAGCAGCCCTTGTGGCTTTATCAACTCGCAATTTGTGCGAGTCTGGAATGGGTCGGCAAGAATCAATCAAAGCTTACTTGGCAAGCATGGCAATCGCAAAATACATGAACTTCCCTTATGATGAATCGGACATTGAAATGCCATCAACGTTTACCCCAAAAGCCGAGTCAATTGATGAACTCATCAAAGAAAGCATAATCCACGTCAAAGGTATTGAGTACACAAACAAAGAAACGCAGCGAGATATTTTATTAGATTTATTGCAAGCAGCGGCAATTACTAGGGCGGTGCATTGGCGGCAAGTCGATCCTAAAAAAGATATCAAATCACAAATTTTGGAATCAATTAAAGGAAGTGCCGACTTAAGCGAGAAACTAGAAAATCCCCTCGCTAAGGAAGACGATCCGAGTAAACCCAAGCATTCTAAAGATTGGGAAGACTTCCTCGATCAGGTAGAGGATGGATTTGGCTTTGAGACAGGAATCGAAGACGCGCAAACCCCCTACGGCCGATCCAGGGATAGGAGGCCGCGCATCAGGCAAATTGGTGACAATATAGCCCAGGCAGGGAAAGCAAATGGCTGATGCAATAAAAAAGATTGGTTTAGTTCTGCGCGATTTGGCTAGTCGAAAAATGCGGGAATCTTCGACTGGGGGCAATATTATTCGCTCTTGGTCAGCAAGCGCTACGACTACTTCTCAAGACAAAGGATTTTTAGAAACTATTTGGGACGGCGCAACGCGATTCGTCGGTTTTTTGGTCTCTGGAGTTGTTCAATTAATTTCATTTAGCTGGACTAAGCTGTGGAGTTGGATTGTCGGCGGCGTTCAATTTATTGCCAATTTCAATTGGAATATTAGCGACGAAGGTATCGACAAACAAATTGAGGGCTTGTGGAATGCTTTCGGCGGCGTCTTGGGCGGTGCGGTAGGGCGGGCGATCGGCTGGATTGGCTGCGGTTTGGTTCCGGCTGCGGCCATTATGACTTTTAATGAAGCGCTGGCAACTCATTTACTAAAAGAAGTTGGCGAGCAAGCCTTGGACGAATTACTCGACGCCGCTAGTGAGGTAATTCAGGCTGGCTTTAGGATGGGGGTGCAAGCTTCATTCTTGTGGCTCTACAAAAACGTTAGGGCTGCATTAAAGAATCCAGCAAACCCCCTGGGAATTGCTCTTAGAGGCTTTTTTGGAAGCGAAAAAATAGATAAATGGGGAACGGGGGAAAGTTGGACAATTGCAGGTGCTATTGAGAATGCAATTGAATCTATCCCCAATACTTTTTTGAGGAATTTTGTTGAGGAAGCTTGGGAAGAAGGAACGGAGGCCTGTATAGAAGCCGGCTATGCCGTCGCGGGCGGCATTGATGCTTGGCTGGCAATGCAAAAAGTGGCAAACAATTCGGTGCTTGGTGTCGATCGCACCATAGAAATTACTCCAGATAGATCGGTTCCCGACGAACGCATTGTCTTGTCTGGCCCTGAAGCCGTGATGAGGCCGACTGTGGTCAACGTCTTAGCAACTCACCAAATGCTGGGCAATCGTGACGTGGGAGTTCTCATCAATGGAACTCCTGTTGACGACTACGTGAGGCCCAACTTTCAAGAACGCTATCTAATCATTGAATTCAAAGAAAAGCAGCAGCCGCCCTGGGTAATGCCGGACGGCAAACGAGCTCGCAAGCGACAGGTGACAATTCCCGATGCAAAGCGCAGCTTGACTTGGGACAAAATTAAGCTAGCTGCCAAGCTGTACACTAGCGGGCAAAAATTGGTGACGGCGCAACTCAACAACGGCCGCCAGATGCAGGTTTACGCCAATACCGAAAATGAGGGCTTGAACAAAATCGAAGAGTTGTTGGCGCTTTCCACTGCCGAAATTGTACCGAATGGCGTTCGCGACTCGGGCTACACAAGTCCAACCGCCCGACGCAGGGAACAGCCTTACATCGTTTACCCGTCAAAAGCCGTTTTGGTGTGGCGGCGACGCTCTGACGACTTGCAAGGTCGGGAAGATTTGTCCGATCGCGTCTGGGACGAGCAGAGGATCGAGATGGATTTGTGGCCTGAAAATGAACCCATCAATTTACCCGTTCTAGGGTAGCTCAATAAAAATTTACAATAACCGCTATTCATTTATAAAACATTTTGTACAACCCTAGGGTTGTACAAAATGTTTTGTAGCTGGAAGCCACAAGCCACAAGGGTTTTAGGCATTGACAGATTAACGCAAATAATTACAATGAAAATAACCCAGCAAATAACTGAAATTTCTCAAAAAACATGAACGACATTACTCTTGCGGAAATGATTGCAGCCATTGAAGATGAAACTTTAAAAGCCTGGTGGGAACAAATCGGCAATCTTCCAGAAGAATTTACAATGTGTGAATTTTTCATGAAATCGCTGCATGCGTGTTCAACTGCGGCTGCACTCAAGAATGAAAATCAAGAAGTGGGGCAGAAAATTCTCGGTTATCCGGCAGCAATTAATGGGGCTGTAGAAACCAGCAAAAACAATCATTTGTTTTTCCGAAGAACTGCTTCAATCACTTCGCTGGTAGTGATCGATCTTGATGGTTCTATTCCTTCAAACGGGTAAAGTAACTATTGGAAAAAAATCAAATCAACAACTAAAAAATAATCAATGACAAGACATAGCTTTCTAGTAAAATATCGCAGAAGTGGCGCTGGCGGAACAGGTACTGATGACTTTCGGACAACTTGCAGTTGCATTCCCCGCGTAGCAGATTTTCTTGACATCAAAAGCAGAAGTTACACTCCGAGCCCCGAAGATGTGACAGACAGAGCAGGTTACACAAGAAGCTATATCAAAGCAGACGGAAGCACGGGGGAAGTAACAGTTCCAGCAAGTAAAGCGGTTTACCTAGCTTTTGGCCGTCCTAACGCAAGAAAGGTTTCTTTAACCACTGGCTTGAAAACAACTAAGGGAAATAAACGAAAATTATCTTTTACGTTTCCCTCATTTTTGACAGTTGCCGAAATAGCTGATGTTTTGGGCGAACTGATTCCCGCTACCAAAATTGCAACTACTGCAACGGTAGGGGCTGGAGAAATTGAGCCTTTTTTCTCAATTAAAGGCGGAAGGACTTATCCTATTGCCTCTGCAACTGTTGCAGCAGCCTCAGCAAATCCAGATGTTGCTACCACAGAAACCGAACAAGCAACTACTGCAACTACAACAAAAAGCAAGAAGAAAAAACCTAAAACTACACCCTAACTAACAAGTATTTGTATGGCGGTACGGCGATATGTACGTACCGCCCGAGCAATTGGAATGATACAAAGACGATTTCAAAGGGGTCGAGGAATTTCTAATTGATTAGTAAATGAGTCTTGACAACCAGTCTAATTGGGAAGTTATTTACAGCGGTACGCATTCTGCTGCGGTAGGGCTAGAACAAGGTATTGGCAGAATTTTGATTCCGGGATCTTTTTCTCAGCACATCATTAGGGCTTATGCCAGTTCTTCGGTGGCAAAGCCCCGCTGGTGGCTGGGAGGAACTTTAACTCAAGTATTGAATAATGGTAGTGCTCAGGTTGACTTTGAAGGGTCACGCTGGCAAGTGCCTCTAAATAGAACTACGCTAATTTCACTTCCTGAACTCACTGGGGAATATCGGATCAAGTTTGAGCCTGCGCCGTGGCACAAGCAAATTCAGTTAACCCTTGAAATTTACAATAGCCCATGAATTTTACTTCTACTTTACTAACGATTGATTTGGCTGTAGTAAGCTGCATTCTTGGGTTGATGGTCTTAGTCTGGAAGTCTCTAACGGAAATCCAAAAAGGGGCGGTTGCTGTTGCTAAGCATCAGACAGAAATAGAGAAAACTCTAGAATTTCACGAAAAAAGACTGGATAGTGTTGAGCAGTGGATTGCAGGAAATTCTGGATTGAGAGAGCGTTAAGAATGCCAAGAATTACTGCCAGAGCTTTACTCGCAGTTCCAGATCCAACTTTAATAGAGTTGGTTGATGCGATAGCTAAATTGTCCGAGGACAAAGGTTATTTGCAGGGAAAACAGGGATTTACAGAGACGATCGGCGAAACAGACTATTTGATTGGTGCACTGCGCGATCGCATTATAGAAATTCAAAGCAAATGACACCACACAAGCTGATTTTTACAATGCAGTTAAAACCTGCCACTGAGCTTTTGGACGGGAACTTGCAACTGATTTATCCCGACGGCGAGCCGATCGACTATTTGGCAACTTCTGGCTGCGCGGGCTGGCAACAGCCTGGGGACGAATGGGAACGTGGCAAGGGGCCGATACCGCAAGGATTCGATTATGAAATTCCTACAACGCCTTATTGGTCGGACACCCGCGGCATAGAGGGGCTGTTTTTCCACATCACCCCCGATCCGGTTGTCTCTCCCGGCGGGCGAACTCGATCGGAGTTCGGAATCCATTTCGATGCCAACGTTCCCGGCTCTGCTGGGTGCATTGTGCTGAGAAATTTTTCAGGATGGAAAAGATTTTGCGAGCGAATGGAGTTGCTGGCGCGATCGGGCGTTGAACAGATTCCGTTGAAGGTGGTTTACTCGTAAGTCATTACTGGGGATTCATCTTAACGGGTACTCGGACAAGGGGGATTTGTAGCGGCAAGGAGAAATCTGGTTTTTGAGTGTATTTCGGGCTGCGACACCGAATGTTTTCAGTATGTTTATTTGTACCTAGTTAGTTAAGTTCAGTCGATCGGCATTTAATCGTGTTTCGCAAATCTGATATAAGATCGAGCTAAATTTCTCGTGTGAGAGTAGAGGCATTTGTGAGCCAACAAGATATCTTAAATTTAGCAAAAGAAGGCGATGCCAGGGCGATCGCATTTCTGATCGGCCAAGCACTCCAAACCTTCGGCGTCACGGCTAAAGGCAGCTTGGAAAATAAAACCCTGCACCTCCTGCTGGAAGCAGAACAATTGCCCGCAGAAGAAGCCTGTCTCCGAGTCGCAATCAAAGGGTTGCAGCGACTGCAACCAAATAACATTTACGGATTAACAGTGTACGGGCGGCGCGAAGGCGAGCAATTGCCCGCTTGGACTCAGACGGTAGAATTAAAACAACGCTCCTCTTGTGCACCGGCAACCGCAGCCGCATCAGTGAGTGTAGCCACACCCGTAACCGTAACCGCACCAGTGAGTGTAGCCCCTGTCAAAATTCCTGTAGCTGTCGCCAGTGTACCCACTGCCCCAATTCCTGTAATTTTGCCCAAAATAGAAACACCTCAAAATATCACAACCCCACCCATTCAAATACCAGAAAAATCCCCCCGCAAATCCTATAGAATCCCAACTCCCAAAACCACAAACCAACGCCAACAAAAGCCATCACAGCCGCCAGATACAATCCCAACTCCCAAAGCCACAAACCAACGCCAACAACAGCCATCACCGCTACCAGATTTAGCCCGTCGTAAAACTAAAAAATCTTGGCTGTCAGTCGGTACTCTCAGCCTGATTTTCGTACCGATAGCAGGCTTTGTACTCGGTTCTCAATTCAATAAATCCTCAAGCACCGCTACAATTAACCATGTCATCTCAAAGCCTGCGGTACAAAAAGTAGGCGCGGCAAAGCCATCCCGCAAGGAATCTATCCCAGCGTCAGCATCCGCCGCCAAACCCGCATCGCAATCACCATCCCAGGCAGCAAAAATACCTGCAAATTTGCCCGCAACTGTCAGCATCAAAGCAGTTGGCGACATGATCCCCGGCACCAATTTCCCCTACAATAAACTCCCGGAAAATAAGGAGCGTTTATTTGAATCGGTAAAATCCTACCTACAAGGAGCCGATATTCTGTTTGGCAATTTTGAAAGCACGATGACCGATTATCCTTACAGTTCCAAAGGAGGCGGCGGAGGAATGCTGTTTGCCTTTCGGACGCCTCCGAGTTATGCCAAAATCTTCAAAGATGTTGGTTTTGACATCTTGAATATTGCCAACAATCACTCCTACGATTTTAACGAGCAGGGATTTAAGGACACGATCAAAAACATCGACAGCAACGGCATGAAGGCTGTTGGCAAAAGAGATCAAATTGTTTATCAAAATGTCAAGGGCGTCAATGTTGCTTTTATCGGTTTCAGCAACTACGGCGAAGTTCACAATTCCTTGCTGGAACTGAAAGCGGGGGCAGAAGTTGTCAAAAAAGCGAGGCAAAAGGCTGATATTGTAGTCATCTCAGTTCATGCTGGAGCTGAAGGAACCGGAGCTCAGAATGTGAACAATAGAAATGAGTTCTTTTACGGAGAAAACCGGGGAAATATGGTGTTGTTTTCGCGGACGATGATTGATGCGGGAGCAGATTTGATTTTGGGACACGGCCCCCACGTTACAAGAGCTTTGGAACTTTACAAAGGGAAATTGATCGCGTATTCCCTGGGCAATTTCATGGGTTATCGCACTTTGTCCACAGCCGGAGCACTGGGTCAATCTCTGATTTTGGATGTAAAAATGACTCCAAAAGGGGATTTTGTTTCTGGTAAGATTATCCCCATCGAACTTAGCAGCCAAGGTATTCCCTCAGTGGATGAAGATTTTCGGACTGTGGGGTTGATTCGCCGTTTGACAAAGAGCGATTTTCCTAATACTGGTTTGATGATTGATGACAAGGGACAAATTTTGAAGAAGAGTAAGTAATTATTGGGAATTGGGAATTGGGCATTGGCCAAACAGGTCATTGGGAATTAGTGAGTAGGGTGCGGATCCTTCACAAATTCCCAAAGAAGATAGACAATCTCATGGATCCGCACCACATAATATTCAGGTGCGGATCCTTCACAAATCTCTGCTGTTCTATCAAAAAATTCACAGCGACGCACCCTACAAAATGACTAATTACCAATCACCAATTACCAATTACTAATAACTAATAACTAATAACCAATAACCAATAACCAATAACTAATAACTACTCATAAACCATTGCTTTCAAAGCTTCTTTCATTTCCTGTGCTGTCGTCGTCGCCGTACCGAATTGACGCACGACAATGCTAGCGGCCAAATTGCCCAAAACTGCTGCTTCCCAACCCGATGCACCGACGCACAAAGCTAAAGTCATTGCTGCTACGACTGTATCTCCAGCACCAGTTACATCGAAGACATCAGTCTTGTTAAAAGGGGGAATATCCCAGCTTTGAATGGCAAATTCCCCGTTTTCACAAGTGGATGTTGGAGGGGGTGAATTTTTGATTGGTTCAACCTTCACCCTTTCAAACAAACTCATCCCTTCTTCGCCGCGAGTAATCAGGATTTTTTGAGCTTGAGTTAAGTTCAATAAATCGCGTCCTGCTTGCATTAAAGTTTCAGGGTTTTTGATAGCATATCCGACTGCTTGCTCGGCTTCCGGTAAGTTCGGAGTAAACAGCATCGCTCCAGAATATCGCTGCAAATTTGTTTGAGCGTCTACAATTGTTTTGCCGGGAACCACTGCCGATTCGATCGCCAAACGAGTCAAAACTCCGTCGCCGTAGTCGGAACAAACCACCGCATCGACTGTCGGAATTTGCTGCCGGATGTAGTCTGCTAATTGCAATTGCAAGTCTAAATCCGGCAACTCGTCAGATTTGCGATCGACTCGGACAATTTGTTGAGTCACCGACTGCCGCGCGTGCCCGGAAATGCGAGTTTTGGTAACGGTTGGACGCTGCGAATCGATTAAAATCCCAGCCGTATCAATTCCCGCCGCCTCAAAAATACCGCACAAAGCCTTTCCCTGGTCGTCTTTTCCTACCAAACCAGCAACTTTTACTTTGCCTCCCAGTTTGGCTAAATTGTAGACAGCATTTGCGCCACCTCCGGGTAATTGCCGAGTATTCTCGTAGCGCAAAATCAACACAGGTGCTTCGCGGGAAATTCGCTCTACTTGTCCGGTAAGAAACTCGTCCAAGGTCAAATCTCCGATCGCTAATACCTGGGCTCGATCGAAGCAGTCTAATCTTTTCAACAATTGCTCAGTTGAGGCACGCAGTTGAGGCAAAAAATCGGAATAGTCGTTAGTCATTAACCAAAAAAATGAGACTGAGGAGTTGATAGTTGAGCGTGGCACGAGCGGCAATTAAAAAATCTTAATAAAGATTAATAATTGATTTCCTCCCTGGTTTGATTTTTAACTTTTAATTGATTTTCCCACTGAGATTGTGAGAAATCGGTTGCAGGCGGTTGGCTATCGCGCGCGATCGACAAATTTAGCAAAAAAACTGCGGAGAGAAGGAACCCATTGAAATAAAGTGAGAAAGTTTCACCGTGTAGAAGTTTCCTTCTACATGAGTGTCTTCTGCACGAGTACCTGTAAAAGACCGCAGAATTATTTCGATTTCATCTGCTTGATGATCGTAATCACCTGAGTCATTTGTTTTTTGAGTGCATCAATTTCCGCTTGCATTTTCGCCATTTGCTTAGTCATCACCTGAATTTCGGCAGCACCGGCTCCAGAACTCGGTACAGCAGTGGCGGCGGCAGGGGCTTCTGGTACTGGTTTCTTTTTAGCCAGTACCATCGCCGATTTGATCGCCTCGGTTAGCTGCTTTTTCTCAAAAGGTTTAGCGATGAATGCAAAGAAATGCTTCTCGAAGGGTTTTGGAATTTTCTCCATCACCTCTTCTTCGCGCCCCGACATGATCACCAAAGGTATCTTGCAAAGCACCGGATGGGCTTGCACTTTTTGATACACTTCCCAACCACTGACTTTGGGCAGTAGGAAATCTAACATAATTAGATTCGGTCGGGCTTCACGGATCAGTTTGAGTCCTTCTTCGCCGTCTTTTGCTTCTAGAACTTCAAAGTTACCTTGAGGTAACATCTCTCGAACTCGAACGCGGATGACTTTACTGTCATCGATTACCAAGATTTTTTGACCAGCCACGACTGACTCCTTCAGTAATGAGTGTTGAGGGTCTCAGGGCCATTGAGAGCCACTGAGATTTTTTGAATAGATCGGAAACCAATTTCAAAGGCATTGTCAAGGTGCCTCGCTTTGGCTAAAAACAACTATCTTTCGATGCTGCAATCGCGCTTACGTTATCCTTTTCAAATGCTTTCTCGGTCTATCACTTTGGCCAGTTCGGTACGCTTCCCATCCTGCTGTTACTTGCTCTTTTTGTTTAACGCCCCAATGCGTTTACTAAGTGGCCGGAATTTCTCCGTACTAGGATAGTTCGTTACGCAGACAGATTTACTTACTTGCCTCTAGATTTTGACACTCTCCGACTATAGTGGAACGGAGATTCTTAAGAAACAGCCTGGCGATTGTTCTTAAAGGCGCTGTCAAATCGCCGCTACACGTTCAACCTCACTGACTTTCGCCACGATCGCCATGAGCATTACGTCTACTTTTTTGCTTTATGCTTTCGTTCGCACTTTTCAACACGAAGCCAGTTCGGTACGTTCCCCATCCTGCGTTGCTTGGCTGTGCTGCAAGTCTTTCCCAGTCTAAAATGCTGAGGGTGTCTTACTGCCTGGAATTTCACCGTTCTAGGAATGGTTCAGCAAGTTGATACGCCTACTTGTTTAGCACAATTCAATTCTAATCTAGAGTAATGGCAGCCTTCAAACGGCTGCTGCTGCGTTTCATCCCCGGCTTGAAAGACCGAGGTTTGCGCGTGATGCGCTATAGACTACATACCACGGGGACTAAAGTCCTCCGAGTCGCTTTCCTCTCAGGACTGAATGAAGTCTCTGAGTTTGCCGCTTCCCGTGTGGTCTTGTGATTTGCAATCTTTAGTATATCCCTAAGAGAATTCTACCTAGAATTCTGAACGAGTTTAGTTTAGCTGCAATTGATCCGGATTCTGATTTGGGGTCAGATTCCTACAAGTTGAGGGACTTTGATTTCGGATACGATCGCATATATTAACTCGATCGCTATGCAGATTTTATGTCGCCCCAAACTCCTCAAACTCCTACTGTCAAAGCAACTGCCGCTCAAATGCGGAGCGAAATCGAGGCGATGCCGGATTGGCTGCGACGGCCGATTGGCAAAGCTAGCGAACTTTCCGCAGTGCAGAAAATTATCAAACAGCGGCAAATTCACACGATTTGCGAGGAAGGCAGATGTCCCAACCGGGGCGAGTGTTACGCCCAAAAAACGGCGACTTTTTTGTTGATGGGGCCGACTTGCACCCGTGCTTGTGCTTTTTGTCAAGTAGATAAAGGTCATTCTCCGATGCCCCTCGATCCCGAGGAACCGCAAAAGGTGGCCCAGGCCGTGCAATTATTGGGTTTGCGCTATGCGGTGCTGACTTCGGTGGCGAGGGACGATTTGCCGGATGGAGGGGCGGGTTGGTTTGCGTTGACGATCGCCCAAATCCGGCACTTAAACCCCGATACTGAGGTTGAGGTACTAACGCCGGATTTTTGGGGAGGCATCGGTAGGGGCGGTGCCCCCGTGCCCGCCCCCGGGGAGAATTCCGGGCTTGATGAGTTGCAGCGGGAGCGGATTCGGACGGTGGTGGAGGCAAAACCGGCTTGTTACAACCACAATATTGAGACGGTGCGCCGATTGCAAGGGCCGGTGCGGAGGGGGGCTAAGTACGATCGCTCGATCGACCTTCTGCGTATCGTCAAGGAATTTGACCCAACTATTCCCACCAAATCCGGTTTGATGTTGGGGCACGGGGAAACCGAGACCGAGATTGTGGAAGCGATGGCCGACTTGCGGGATGCCAAGTGCGATCGGCTCACCCTCGGTCAATACATGAGACCATCTCTAGAACACCTCCCAGTCCGCAAATACTGGACGCCAGCCGAATTTGACCGTTTCGGGTCGATCGCCCGCGAGATGGGGTTTGAGCGAGTGCGATCGGGGCCCCTAGTCCGCAGTTCCTACCACGCCGGAGAGAGCCATTGAAATCAATCTGAATTCAACTCGGTATCAAGTCCTAGTTACAAAAAATAACACTCTTAGATTGTGTCATGTGCGACGCTCTCTGCTATTTGTGAATACAGTGACTTGTGAATTAGGAGCTTGAATTATGGCAGACATAGCAAAGAACCAATTAAAATCCGACTCCGTGATGAAAACGGGCAAATTCCCTTACACCTTTCGCGCAGCCTGGTTTTTGGGTCTGTTAGGTATCAATTTGCTGGTTGCAGCCTATTATTTCCATATCATTGAATAGTTCTGCAAGTTGACTTTTAGCAGACCCTGCTTTTGGGAACCTCAAAGTCGGAGAGGGGGAGAGAGGGAGAGGGGGAGATGGGGAGAGTGGGAGAGTGGGAGAGTGGGAGACTTTTTCCTTCTTACTACTTACCTTTTCTTTCTTGCTACTTACTTTTTCCTTCTTCCTTCTGAGTATTTCCCTCTTCCTTCTAAGTATTTCCCTCTTCCTTCTTCCTTCTTCCCTCTTCCTTCTTCCTTCTCTAAGGATTTCTCGACGCTTCTAACTTAGACAAGCGCTCTTGAATTTTGAGCACATCCTGCTTAGTTTCAATTGCCAAAGTTGCTAAATTGTCAAACATCGGGTCTCCCGAAAGCATTCTAGAATTTGTCCTGCCCGAACCTGGGCGGTTCGGAGACTGAGGCCGATTAACTCTAGAACCTTGAGACTGCAAGCTGTAGATTTGTCCGCGGAGTTCAGCAATTTGACTTTCTAATTGAGTAATCCGAAACTCTAATTGACTGGTCAATTGAGCCGGGGTAAAAATTGGCGAAATAGTAATTGCTAACGCGCAAACAAGACACAAAAAACCGATTTTTAGGGCGCGATGGCGAAGATTTTTCGGCATAGCTTTAATGATTTAAATCATAGCATTTATACTCTAACAAATCGCTGCTATTTTTGACCTCTATCAGAAGTATGTGTTATGCCAACTAGGAACGTAGTTATTTTCATGTTCGATGATGTCGAGGTACTGGACTTTGCCGGGCCTTTTGAAGTGTTTTCGGTGACATCAGAATTAAATAAGGATTCACGACCTTTTGCAGTCTCTACCGTAGCCGAAAATCCCGGTGCAGTAAGCGCCCGCAACGGTTTGAGCGTAAATCCCGATTGTACTTTTTCCGATTGTCCGCCACCCGATATTTTAATTGTACCGGGAGGACTAGGCACGAGAAAGTTAATCGATAATTCAGCCGTGATTAACTGGATAAAAGATTGTTCGCAAACAGCAGAATTAGTGCTTTCTGTCTGTACGGGTTCGCTGCTGTTGGCAAAAGCTGGCTTGTTGGAAGGTTTGGCCGCAACTACACACCATGGGGCATTGGATTTGTTGAGAGAATTAGCTCCGAATACAACTGTTGTTGAAAATCAGCGATTTGTCGATAACGGCAAAATCATTACATCTGGGGGAATTGCTGCGGGAATTGATATGTCTTTGCACGTTGTCGGCAAGCTTTTGGGAACAGCGCAAGCCGCACAAACAGCAGATCATATGGAATATACAATTAATAATTGATAATTGGGAATGGAGTATAAAAATTAGGTACGTTGTTGGGCTTTAGCCCTCTTTATATATACGTCGAAAGAGGGCTAAAGCCCAACAACGTACCTTTGTGTGTAGTTGGGCTTGAGCCTCCTTTATATATACGTCGAAAGAGGGCTAAAGCCCAACAACGTACCTTTGTGTGTAGTTGGGATGCGAACCCTCTTAATTTGACACTAATAGCTGTGTCCCTAGCTCATTAAGAATCTTCGCCCCAAACTCGAAGCTGAACATAAACTAATATCAAAGCTATCGCCATCAGAAAAGTTGCTGCTGCGGCTGCATAGCCAAAATCGAATTGGGAAAAAGCTTGCTCGTAAATATAATAAACTAGCAAATTAGTAGAGTTCAAAGGGCCGCCGCCGGTGATGACATAGACTTGCTCGAAACTGCGTAGAGTAAAAATAGCTGTAGTAATGGTAGCAAATACTAAAGTCGGCCGCAAACCGGGTAAAGTGATGTGCCAAAATTGCTGCCAACCATTAGCTCCATCCAATTCTGCTGCTTCGTAACGATTTACCGGAATTGCTTGCAATCCTGCTAAAAATACTACCATATTAAAGCCTAATTGTTTCCAAACAGTGAGCAGAATTATGACTGGCATTGCCCAAACTGTGCTGCTGAGCCAAGGAATTGGATTTAAGCCGATCGCCCTTAGCATATCATTCACCGGGCCTTCGGTCTGAAACAACCACCGCCAACCCAAGCCAACAGCCACTAGAGAGGTAATCGAAGGGATAAAATAAGCAGTGCGGAGAGCTCCTCGCCAAGCAAACGAGCGATTTAGCAAAACTGCCAAACCCAACGGAATTATTAAACTAGGAATGACTGTCGCGGTTGTAAAATAGATCGTGTTTTGGAGAACTTGCCAAAAATCCGGATTTGTGAGCAGGCGCGAGTAGTTATTGGCGCCAATCAAACGCACTCCCGACTGGGTAAAGCTGCCTCTGGTAAAGCTAAGGTAGAATAAATAGGCGATCGGCCCAATCAAAAAAGTACCCAGAAACAGTAAAGCCGGGGCCAGAAATGTCCAAGCTGCGATCGACTCATTGTCCAACCAGTTAAAACGCCCAGATTTTATCGGAACCATTGGCTTGTAAATTTTAGCTTTTAGTTTTAAATGGTATCACAATATAGGTCAATGTCAAAATGAAATTGCTCGATATATTAGCAAATATACCCACTATAGAAACTGAAAGGCTCCTGCTCCGAAAAATCACTTTAAATGATGCCAGCGATATGTTTGAGTATGCTTCCAACCCGGAAGTCTCCGAATACACAATGTGGTCAACCCACACCTCCATCGAAGACACTAAATACTTTCTTAAGTCTCTGACAAAAATGTACAAAAGAAAAGAGCTTGTAGATTGGGGAATTGTCCACAAAGCCGAGAAAAAGTTTATCGGGACTTGCGGATATGTGGAATGGAGCATGACGCACAGCCGCGCGGAAATTGGCTATGCACTTTCTGCGAGATATTGGAGAGAAGGATACATGAGCGAGGCTGTCAATGCAATTATTGAATTTGGCTTTCGGGAGATGTTGCTAAATCGAATTGTGGGTAGATGTGAAGTTAACAATATTGCTTCGGCGAGGGTGATGGAAAAAGTGGGGATGCAGTTGGAAGGGATTTTGCGACAGCAGCTATTTGTCAAGGGCAGATATTGGGATCTGAAAATTTATTCGCTTCTGAGGGAAGAGTTTTTTAATGGTATTGTTGTAGAATCTGATTGAATGTTTTTCAGGCTATTTAAACAGTTGACAGTTGACAGTTGACAGTTGATAACAATTTTTTATGAGGCTGCTCCCAAATCCGATCCCCCCCTAACCCCCCTTAATAAGGGGGGGGACAAGATTTTTCTCAAAGTCCCCCTTCTTAAGGGGGATTTAGGGGGATCCGATTCTATGCAACTTCACATTAAATTGGTATGACAGTTAACCAACAACCAACAACCAACAACCAACAACCAATAACCAATAACCAATAACCAATAACCAATAACCAATAACTTATGACGGTTAACCCAGTATCTACTAATTCCACTGCCAGCCTGATTTCTCCTGAGATTGGCTTTCCGGCGATCGATCCGACTCATCCACCGTTAAAACTAGGAGTTTTAGCCTCTGGTAGCGGTAGCAACTTCGAGGTAATTGCCGAAGCCATCCAACAGGGACAACTCAACGCTAAAATCCCAGTGTTAATTTACAACAATCCCGAAGCTAAAGCTGTCGCCAGAGCGGAAAAATACGGCATTCCCTCGATTTTGCTCAATCACCGCGATTGCAAAAGCCGCGAAGAATTAGATACAAAAATTGTTAAAACTTTTCAATCCCATGATGTAGAATGGGTGGTGATGGCGGGTTGGATGCGAATTGTTACCAAAGTTTTGCTTGATGCTTTTGCAGACAAAGTTATTAACATTCACCCCAGTTTGCTGCCGAGTTTCCCAGGCATTCGCGCCGTCGAGCAAGCACTCGCCGCCAAGGTTAAAATAACGGGATGTACGGTGCACCTCGCCCATTTGGAAGTAGACAGCGGGCCGATTTTAATGCAGGCTGCGGTGCCGGTATTGCCTGATGATACGCCAGAAACGCTGCACGCGAGAATTCAGGTGCAAGAGCATAAAATTATGTTAGGCGCGATCGCACTTATTGCCGATCGACCTCCTGTTTAATGTCTGAATCTTGGCAGCAGACAATTATACCAAATTTCGCCACCGAGAGCAACCACCGAGGTTATGATTGTCCGTAATGTCGATCGCACTTTTCCGCAAATTGCGCGGTTATCATCGAAAACATTGTGACTAAAAACCCTACCAGTGCCGCATCTTCCCCAGAATTGCCTGTCAGCGACTCGCCCGAAACTGGCCCGCCGCTGACTGATTCTAATAGCCTGAAATTAATTCTCAAAGAAAGACTCAAAAAGAACATCGGCATCAAGGGAGAATTTTATCTACCTTGTTTGCCATCAATGCTAGACGACTATCTAAAATTACTCTCAGACTTCTTAAAAGTTCTCGGACAAAACCTCGACGCTGCCCAAACCGAAAATTTGCGAACATTAATCGCTAACGCCTTAACAGAAGGATTCAAAAATTCTCCCCACGCTAATCTCATCGTCTCATACTTTCCCGCCAATCCCCAAACTGGCTTAGGCGGCGGGATTACTCTGAATACCAAGATTCAAGTCGAATCGATGGCCCAGAAATATCATACCTGGCCGGATATTCGCCCCGAACCTTTATTTGGCAGCCATCCCGATGCTAAAGTCATGGCAATTGTCGCCGAATTAGGGGAAGCGGGTAAAGCAGCTATTTTAGATGTCGGTGCGGGCCCAGGGCGCAATAGTCTGCCTTTAGCTAGGTTAGGACATTCCGTGGATGCGATCGAGCTAACGCCGATATTTGCCGAAAAACTCTCAGCAGCAGCCACCGCCGAAAACTTGCCGATTCATGTCATCCAAGGCGACGTTTTAGATCCTTTATTGAGGATGAAAACCTATCGGTACAAATTAGCGATTGCTACCGAAGTTCTCTCGCACTTCCGCTATCCCGAACAAATCCGCTTATTTCTCGGCAAAATGTCCGATGCTGTGTTAAGCGGCGGATTTATCCTATTCAGCACTTTCTTAGCTGTCGAGGGCTATGAACCAGATGAGATGGCAAAACAAATGTCAGAATTGTGTTGGTCTTATTTAATTACCAGACAAGAATTGGAAGCAGCTATCGAGGGTTTACCGTTAGAAATTATTGCCGATGAATCGGTGATTGAATACGAACAAAAACATTTGCCTGATTCTGCGTGGCCGCCGACGCCTTGGTTTGTCAGTTGGGCGAGTGGGCGCGATTTATTTCCCGTGCAAGAAACGCCGCCCATCGAGTTGCGGTGGATACTGGTTAAACGCTTGTAGAGTGTGTTGTAATATCATGTCATCTCGCACAAACACAATCAAAAACGTTCGTAGTGAGGACTTTAGTCCGCATCAAATGAGAGAGGACTAAAGTCCTCACTACGAACCAATTTTACCTAACAGTAAAAATCTACTATTAAACCTCCGAAGCCCGCAATTGTCCGCAGGCGGCATCTGCTTCTAAACCACGAGAATATCGCACGCTAACTGCAATTTTCTTTTCCTTCAAAACTGTAACAAAATTGTTAATTCGATTGGGAGTTGGCCGCTGATATTCAGCTTCCTGAATCGGATTGTAAGGTATCAAATTGACGTGACACTGAAAGCCGCGCAACTGACTTGCTAACTCGGCGGCGTGTTCCGGTAAATCATTCACATTAGCTAAGAGTACGTATTCAAAGCTTAATCTACGTCCAGTCGATCGCACATATTCGCGGCATTCTGCCATTAACTCACCCAAAGGATAAGGGTGGGCGCTGGGAATCAACTCTTCGCGCAGTCTTTGATTGGAGGCGTGGAGGCTGACGGCGAGGGTAACTTGCAGTTGATGTTCAGCTAGTTGGGTGATGCGATTGCGGATTCCGACTGTGGAAATGGTGATGTTTCGCTGTCCAATTCCTACGTCTTGATTCAAACACTTGACAGCAGCTACGACATTATCGAAATTTAGCAGGGGTTCGCCCATCCCCATAAATACGATGTGGCTGACTCGGCGGCCGAAATCTTGCTGTACTGTCAAGACTTGATCGACGATTTCGTGTTTTTCTAAGTTGCGCTTGAAACCGCCTTTTCCCGTAGCGCAAAAGTCGCAGCCCATCGCACAGCCAACTTGGGCTGAGACGCACACTGTCAGCCGTTTTTCGGTGGGAATGCCGACGGTTTCAATGATTTGACCGTCTGCTAATTTTAGGAGATACTTTACGGTGGAGTCTGGTGCGACCGATCGCAAATGAATAGTCGATCGCCCGATCGGAATTTTAGCAACAGTCTCGCGCCATTGTTTCGAGAATACAGAAATGTCAGAGATCGATCGCGCCCCTTTCTCATAAATCCACTGATACAACTGTTTCCCGCGATAAGCCGGTTGTCCCTGCTGCTGTACCCACTCCGTTAACTCAGCCAAATTCGCGCCCAACAACGGCGGAATTTTACCAGACTCAACAGCCAAAGCATCAGTCTTGCGAGACTGATTCGCATCCCTGGAATTACCAGAAGAGTACACCTGAGAAACGGAAGTAGGAGACATAGGTCATCAGAAAATTTAAAACCACCCTCTATATTAAAACTTTTCGACCAAAGCTGCCACCTATCGGTGACGAAATTGGCGAAAATAGACTTGGTAAATTTTTTGTGGCACTTAACTTGATGAGGATGACAACTGCTTGCGTAGCTTTCCGCATGGCATCTCTATATACCTATATATTGCATAGGCTAATATCAAGGAAATCAGCATACTTATCGCTCCTTGCAAAACCACATAAACTTGAGGTAAATAAAGATAAACAGCCTTAATTACAGTATGGTGTACTAAATAAAGCGAGTATGAAAGCAAACCGATAAACCGCATCCAATTCCAATTGAGAATTTGAAATACTCCCCAATCGGGAAAACGGATAGCAGCCATAAAAAGACCATGTAGTGCAATACCTTGAATAGTGTAACGCACTGTACTTTCAAATTCACTAGAATCACATATAAACGATAAAATAATTACAGTAATTCCGGCTGGTAGTACGAAATACTTCCACAGTCTATCAGAGCCATAGGGAGCATCTAATACTGGGTTGCCATTGACCGCTAATGCACAGCCAAACAATATACTATCTATTCTCGTATCTGATAAAAAAATGATGCTATTTTCATCTGCTCCCCTGCCAAACACTAGAACACATCTCCAAATTAGAATAGCTAAGCAAATCCCCCAAATAATTAACATTTGCCTTTGGGGACTCACACGCATTTTGAGTAAACTTATGTAGAGAAAAGGGAAAAGACAGTAGAAGTGTTCCTCCACCGCCAGAGACCAATATACCTGAGTACCAGGAGCTACTCCGGAACCACCAAAAAAAGTTACATAATAGTTATAATAATGGAGAGCCTGGCTTAAAAAAGCTGGTAGTTGTATTTCTCCTTCAAGTACACCTATCCAGGTCAAGATAGATGCTAGGAATAAAATTACATAAAACCCAGGCAAAATTCGCAGAATACGTCGTAAATAAAAATGTTTTAAATTAATGAATTGGTTTTGTTCATATTCACGTCTCAGCAAAGTTGTGATCAAATATCCACTTAAAAAGAAAAACACTGTTACACCAAAGGCCCCAGGGAAAATATTCTCGCCCCCTGCATGAGATAAAAAGACAATGAAAAAAGCAATCGTCCTAATTCCGTCCAAGGAAGGAATGTAAAATTTGGATTTTACCATAATTTTTTCTAAAGAATATTATTTTTTTGATTAGTGCATACTAACACCCATAGTTTTTTTATGTCAAGCCCGACTGATGCTTACAGCCTATCCCCAGTTTATGAAGTGCAGTATGGAGGGCAGTGCCTTGTCCCAACGGGAATTGCTCGATAAGCGGGTGTACTTCCTAAACCTGCAACCTGCTGTATATTCCTGGAGGCATTGCAAGGTAATTCTGTGATTCTGAGTGTAGCCTTTGAGTCCGTCGTGTCACGTCAACAAGGTTGCAATAACAGAAATCTCGACAACAAAGTTAATTTTCGGCGAAATTCCCCAAATATTGCGTGTAAATGACCGCAGTCACCTAAAATAAACTCTGTAGTTTGTGAAAGGGTATGCAAATTTGACAGCTTTCCACCAAAAATAATTCAACTTTCATGGTGCTAAATATTCTTGCGCTGCCTTTAGGTTTTCAATTCACATCCCCGGGCCCGATTATCTTTCAACTCGGCCCCGTAGCCGTTCGTTGGTACGGGCTGTTGATAGCTTCTGCCGTTTTGATTGGGGTCAGTCTGTCCCAATATTTGGCCGAAAAACGCCGCGTTAACCCGGAATTGCTGGGCGATTTAGCAATTTGGCTGGTTCTGGGCGCTATTCCTTGCGCTAGAATTTATTACGTGGCTTTTGAGTGGCAGCAATACGCCCAGAGACCTGAAGATATTATTGCGATTTGGAAAGGCGGAATTGCCATTCACGGCGCAATTTTGGGCGGCACGATCGCAGCTTTGATTTTTGCGAAAATCCAGCGAGTTTCTTTTTGGCAATTGGCCGATTTGATCGCACCTTCGGCAATTCTTGGTCAGGCGATCGGACGTTGGGGAAATTTCTTTAATTCCGAAGCTTTTGGCAGTCCTACGGATTTGCCCTGGAAACTCTATATTCCGGCAAACAGTCGCCCGATCGCCTATGCTAATTTTGAATACTTCCATCCCACTTTTCTCTACGAATCTCTGTGGAATTTGACAGTATTTGGGTTGCTGCTGACTTTGTTTTTCCGCGATTTGCAGGGCAAAATTAGGTTAAAAACAGGTGCTTTGTTTTTGGTTTACATCGCAGCTTACAGTTGCGGTAGAGTCTGGATTGAAGGGTTGCGAACTGATAGTTTGATGTTCGGGCCGCTGCGGACGGCGCAGATGGTAAGTTTGACTGGGATTGTGTTAGGTTTTGGCGGGTTGGCTTGGCTTTATTTGCTCGATCGACCTTTGCCAGATGTTGTATCAGCCACGGGCGATCGCACAAAGGTTGCTCCCAAATCCCCAGAGGATCAATAAAAAACCCCAGAGACGTTAGTCTCTAGGGTTCAAAACCAGGGTGCATCTACCATCCCTTACTTCCAACCAAAATAGGTGCATCCGGAAACGCCAGTAAATTTCGCAAATTTTTTATCAGCAATGAGTTTGACAGAGATTCAATCCCTAATTCCAGGCGTATACATTGTAGGTGCAGGCCCCGGAGACCCGGATTTGTTGACTGTTAGGGCTCAAAAATTGCTGGCCCAGGCCGATGTCATATTATTTGCCGATTCCCTAGTTCCAAAGCAAATTTTAGAGGGGGTGCGCGCGGATGCTGAAGTTATCCAAACGGCAGATAAGACTCTCGAAGAGATTGTACCTTTGATGGTGGATCGAGTGCGAGCCGGCAAAAGCGTCGTCCGACTGCATTCGGGCGATCCCTGTCTCTACGGCGCAGTCGGCGAACAAATGCACGCTTTGGCTGAAGCGGGAATTGCTTTTGAGGTAATTCCGGGAATTAGCGCTTTCCAACTTGCGGCGGCTAAACTTAAAATTGAGTTGACAGTTCCCGGAGTTGTGCAGACAATTATTTTGACCAGAATTAGCGGCAGAACTGAAGTACCAGAACGTGAAGAATTAGCTAGTTTAGCGGCTCATCAAGCGAGTTTGTGTCTGTATTTGAGCGCGCGCCATGTCGAACAAGCTCAAGCTAAGTTGATGGAATATTACCCGTCTGATTTGCCTGTGGCGATTTGTTATCGGTTGGGCTGGCCTGATGAGAAGATTGTGCTGGTTCCTCTTGACAAAATGGCGATCGCCACTCGCGAACATAATTTGATCAGAACGACGATGTATGTGATTAGTCCGGCTTTGGGAAAAGAGGCCCAAGGGCGATCGCGCTTGTATCATCCAGAGCACGATCGGCTATTTCGTCAGTAGTTATTGGTTATTTGTTATTGGTTATTTGTTATTGGTTATTTGTTATTGGTTATTTGTTATTGGTTGGTTCCTATTCCCTATACCCAATGCCCTATACCCAATGCCCAATGCCCGGCGCGGGCCTTCTTCCCAATAACCAATGCCCCATTCCCAATGCCCAATGCCCCATTCCCAATGCCCAATGCCCTATTCCCTATTCCCTATTCCCCATTACCAATGAAAGATTTAACTCGCAGACAATTTATCACTGTCACCGCATTAACCGCCGGATTTGCATTAGCAGTTCATCCTATTTCTTTGGCAACTATTACCACAGATGCAACGAATTTAGTTGCAGGTGAAGTTAAAATCCCCGTGAAAGACGGGCAGATTCCAGCATACAGGGCAATGCCGGCCAGCGGTAGCAATTTTCCAGTCATTTTAGTGATTCAAGAAATCTTCGGGGTTCACGCGCACATCCAAGATATTTGCCGCCGTTTTGCTAAATTAGGTTATTTGGCGATCGCCCCAGAGATGTTTGCCCGTCAAGGTGATGTTTCTAAAATCACCGACATTCAAGAAATTGTCAGTAAAGTTGTCTCGAAAGTTCCCGACGCTCAAGTCATGTCCGATTTAGATGCTACCGTCGATTGGGCGCAAAAGTCAGCCAAGGGCAATATTGATAAGTTAGGGATTACCGGATTTTGCTGGGGTGGCAGAATTGTGTGGCTGTACGCCGCCCACAACCCGAAAGTCAAAGCTGGCGTGGCTTGGTACGGGCGTTTGGCTAGCGATTCTACGCCTTTGACTCCCAAAGGGCCGATCGACCTTGCAGCAACTTTGAAAGTGCCAGTATTGGGGCTTTACGGTGGCAAAGATGACTTAATTCCCAACGATACAGTCGAGAAAATGCAACAACTTCTCAAAACTGGTACCAGCGGTTCCGAAATTGTGCTTTATCCAGATACACCCCACGGTTTTAACGCCGACTATCGCCCCACTTATCGGGAAAAAGAAGCCAATGATGCTTGGAAAAAGCTGCAAGATTGGTTTAAAAAGCACGGAGTTGTTTGAGAGTTTTGAGCAAGGGAGTCGCCAGTGGACAGTTAAAAATATCGTCACTGGTAACTCGACCCAAAATCAAGCAATTTCTTGTTGCAATCCCTCACTCGATTTAGATTTCATGCTGAATAGAACAACACCAACTACTAGAATTAAAACAACAATTGTTCTCCAGTGAATCAAAAAAGGCAAACCCGCTGCTAAAAATATCCGTCTCGGAAAAAAGAGCAGAAAAACTAAGGCAATACTGCCGAGCAAAGCTTTGCGGTTATTGCTGCAATACAGCCACAGCGAAGTCAGAATCGGGAACAAACCTACATAATCGTAAACGTGAGTATATCCCAGAAAGGTGAAGGATATACCCATCAGCAGAGCCAACACATCTTCGCGATTAATTCTATTGCGAAACACCCACAGCACAACCGCTAAAATTACTGCCACAATCTTGATAGCCGGTACCTTCAAGCCTAAAGAAGCGAAAAGACTTTCCATACCAACTTTATCTTGAAACCCCGGTTGATTGAAAGGCAAAGAACTATAGCTGTCTAGAATTCCTTGATGCCATGCTGCCAGCATCCCAACTGGCCCGCCGTACAGCACCAATGGGTAAGCGCTCATAATTATAACCGTTGCCAAGGCTACAGCTAATATTTTCCAGTTCCGTTCTAGCAAAAACCAAATACCCAGCAATAAGCATAGTTGCGGCTTAAAACTGGCTATACCCAAACAGATACCTGCCAATACAAATTTTTGCCGTTGGCTGAAGAACCAAGCAGCCATTGTCCCGGCAAAAGCCATCAAAGAAGTTTGACCCATCCACACAACGTGGGCAGTGAATGGGTTGCCGATAATCATCGCAGCCATCACCAAACTGCCGAGTTGATTTTGACTGTTATTTTGATGTTGGTTGATGGTGCGAACTGTCATCGCAATAATAGCTGCGATTGACAGCAAGTTGAGTAATAGCCAAACGAATTTGGCAACAGGGTAATCGAAAAGACCGACAAACATAAACAATGCGGCTGATTGAGGAGGATAAAAGAAAGCCGCATCTTGAAGCGTGTCAATTTCTTTTATTGTCGCTACACTCTGAGTCAGCATATCGTGGTTGTAGGGATTTAAACCCTTCAGCCAAGCACGCCCAGCAGCGTAAAGTACAGAACCGTCAGCATTTAGCTGGCCATCTCTGCCAATCCCTATTATGCCGAAACAAATTAGAGATAATATACTGACTGCTACAAGACCTAAACCAAAGTTCCGTTTAAACGATTCTGTCATCGAATTATCTCCGGTTTTGTTAACTAATTGAGTGACTGCGTTTAGATTCTAAGATTAATAGCTAAAGTCTTAACATAGTATATAGTTGGTTGTCAAAACATCGGAAAAACTCAATTTAAGTTAATAAAAATAAATATTGTGGCAAGCAGAAAATTTGGTTGTGAAAAAACTAATATTGGCAATCTCAAGATTCTCCGTGTGGCGCATCGCCCTTAAGACAGTTGGGTTTGTGGACGGGACATTGGTAAACTGGGCGGTGTAGAATTATCGATCGACAGGTAAGCCCGTGCTAGACGAACAAGCTAAAAAGACCCTCCTCCGCAAAATCCCTCACGGATTGTACATTTGCGGTGTCAAAGACGGGGAAGAAGTCAACGGTTTCACCGCTAGCTGGGTGATGCAATCTTCCTTTACCCCTCCCTTAGTCGTCAACTGCGTCAAGCAAGACTCCAAATCCCACGCCATGATCAAAGCTAGCGGTGTGTTTGCTTTGAGTTTCCTGGAAGCTGGACAAAAAGAGTTAGCCCAGAAATTCTTCAAGCAGCAGCGCCGCGTTGGCAATAAATTTGAGGATGTAGAATTTTATCTAGGCGCCGAAACCGGTTGTCCGATTATTTCGGATACTCTGGGTTACATTGAGTGCAATGTTGTTGGTGCTGTGGAACACGGAGATCACACGGTTTATGTCGGTGAAGTTATCGGTGCCGGTGTTCATCGCGAGGGCGATCCGTTGCTATTAGAAACGACGGGCTGGAATTACGGCGGTTAACAACTTGGCAATTGGCAATTGGCAATTGGCAATTGGCAATTGTCAGTTGTCAGTTGTCAGTTGACAGTGGTTAATTGTTAGGCGATTGACAATAGATAAAAAATCGCCGACAATTTTGTCAGAATTTTCTAATGTTAAAATTGGCACGTGGACGAAAATACATTTAGCGGGAAGTTGAGCATTGCGAATATGTTTTAAAACTGCGTAATAGAGAGCTTCACAAACATATTTTCCGGCTTCGTAACTGATTTCTGTGGTGCATAAATCAGCGACTAGCGGTTCGAGATTGACTTTTGTTTTCAGAATGTCTGTATCGCAGCAAGCGCAAGATTCTACGGTTAATTTTTCCCGGCTTTCGGCCATGCCGCAGCAGATAATGGTTTCGGGTTGGATTTGGTTGATTTGGGCGATCGCCAAATTCGGCGCTTCCTGAAAATCTACGGGCAGTTTTCTCAAAAAAGTTAGCGAATCAGGCAAAGATTGAATTTGGGAAATTTTGGCTAATAAATCGTCGGAAGAGTTGGATTTCTGATGGGGAAGCCAAGTATCAAATGATGTTAATAAAAATTTTGTTGTCATAAATGATTGGGAATTGGGAATTGGGAATTGGGAATTGGGAATTGGGAATTGGGAATTGGCAGCAACATATAACCAATAACCAATAACTAATAACAACTGACTAATGACTGATTGTATGCAATAATAGCGATATTGATAATATAAGGCAAGTAAGTCAATGTCTGTCATCGCAGTAGTGGACTATGACATGGGCAATCTGCACTCTGTCTGTAAAGGCTTGGAAAATGTGGGTGCAGTGCCAAAAATTACGGATTCTCCTGCTATCATCGAGCAGGCTGATGCGGTGGTTTTGCCGGGAGTGGGTTCCTTCGATCCGGCAATGCAGAATTTACGATCGCGCAATTTGATAGAACCGATAAAAAGTGCGATCGCCTCGGGAAAACCTTTTTTAGGCATTTGTTTGGGTTTGCAAATCCTGTTTGAAAGTTCGGAGGAAGGCGTAGAACCAGGCTTGGGCGTTATTTCGGGCAAAGTCCGCAGGTTTCAGTCGGAACCGGGGCTGACAATTCCGCACATGGGATGGAATCAATTAGAATTTGCTCAGCCGAATCAACCGCTGTGGGAAGGTTTACCCTCCGATCCTTGGGTTTATTTCGTGCATTCTTATTATGTCGATCCGGTTGATTTGAAAGTGCGATCGGCTATGGTGACTCACGGAAGTCAAAATGTGACGGCGGCGATCGCTAAAGATAATCTGATGGCGGTGCAGTTTCACCCGGAAAAGTCTTCGAGTACGGGATTGCATATGCTGTCAAATTTTGTCAGTCTGGTGAGAACAAAAGTTGCTGCTTAGGTAATAGATATCTTGCAAAATGTCTATTAAATCCAGGTACGTAGTTGCGCTTTAGCGCTCTTTTGGGGATATCGGAAAGAGCGCTAAATCCCAAATTACGGACTTCTTAACACAGTCAAAAATATGTTGACTATCAAACGTCGGAAAGAGCGCTGAAGCGCAACTACATACCTCATACCTCATACCTCAATTAATTTTAATATTTGCGGAAAGAGCGCTGAAGCGCAACTACATACCTCATACCTCAATTAATTTTAATATTTGCGGAAAGAGCGCTGAAGCGCAACTACATACCTCATACCTCAATTAATTTTAATATTTGC